>JAGGRV010000405.1 GCA_021159445.1 Deltaproteobacteria bacterium
TTATAACCGGCCCATCCATCGATTAATTTACAAGCTGTTTCTGCGATAGGTCACTCGAGGCTTATTTTGAGACCATTATCGCTGCCACAATACTAACTGCGCTTCTATGGGGACATGCACATCCTGATGATAAGGCATGATGCGAGGCGTAAAATCTTCGGCAGGACGCGTTGCCGCGATTTGTGCATGGTAGAAATAGCCATTGACGGCGCCGGGGATCGCGTCTCCTCGTTTCATCGGTTTACAGACATGTTCCTCCCCATCTTGAGGCTCCGCATAGAGTTCAATCTGAACCATATCCGGTTCCAATTCTCCAAGATACACTTGAACCGAAAAAGACCAGTTATCCTCCTTCTGGAGTACCTCGATATTTGCAAAATGGACATCATGCCAATATTTTTTCAGTTCTGTCGCCCAGGAATGGAGCTCCTTTGCAAGCTTACCGTTCTGCGCACTTCGGTGCTGAAATGTGTAGGCGGCCGGCAGGTAAATTTTTTCAACATACTCACGCACCATGCGGTTGCTGCTGAACTCCGGCGCAAGTTGGGCCATGCTGGCCCGCATGCGCGCCACCCAGGACCGCGGGATTCCTTCCGAATCGCGCGCATAGAACTCGGGGACGATCTCGTTTTCTAACAGATAGTAGAGTTGTTCGGCCTCCGCGCTATCCCAGCCAGGTTCGGAATGTTCTTTACCATCCCCGAGTGCCCAGCCTATTTCCGGGCTGTACGCTTCCGCCCACCAACCGTCCAGCTCCGACAGGTTCAAGCCCCCATTGACCAGTACTTTCATGCCGCTGGTGCCGCAGGCCTCCCACGGCCGGCGCGGCGTGTTGATCCATACATCCACGCCCTGTACCAGTTCCTGGGCAAGTGCCATGTCATAGTCTTCGAGAAAGACCACATGGTTGCGCACTTTCGGCTGTTGCTCAAATTCCACCCAGGCCTGCACCAAGCGTTTGCCTACCTCATCTTCCGGATGGGCTTTACCTGCCACTATGAGCTGAACAGGCCGCTCCGGATTCGTGAGGATTCGGGCCAGCCGTTCAGGGTCTTCCAGCAACAGATTTGGACGCTTGTACTCGGCAAAGCGCCGCGCAAAACCCAGTGTAAGGACATTCGGATCAAGGATCGTATGTGCCTGCGCGATGGCTTCAGATTCTGCGCCTCGTTGTCCCAACTGCCTGGCCAGCCGTTCTCGCGCATAGTTTACCAGGTCTCGGCGCTCCTCGGCACAAAATCCCCATAGCTGTTCATCAGGAATGCGACGGATCGAATCTGCCAGAGCCTCCACGTTGTCCAGCCAGCGCCCCTTGCCGCACGCCTGCGTCCAGAGGTCATCTGACCATGGGGAATCCCAGGATGGGACGTGTACGCCGTTGGTGACGTGGCCGATCGGCACCTCCCGTTCAGGCCAGCCGGGATAGAGGTCCCGAAATATTCGCCGGCTTACTGTTCCATGCAGTCGGCTTACTGCATTAACAGTAGAACAGCCGCGCATAGCTAAATAAGCCATATTGAAGGGCTCCCTCGAGTTATGCGGGTCTTCGCGGCCCAGGGCCAGCAATTCGTTTGATGAAATGCCAAGCTTTGCCAGATAGTCCCGAAAATATGGAAAATATTTTTCGATCAGTAGCGGGCTATAGGTATCAAAGCCGGTGGTAACCGGTGTGTGAGTAGTAAACACGTTTCCAGCCCGGGTGGCCCACAAGGCCTCCCAGAAGGACAGGCCACTCTGTTCCATTAAACTGCGTGCCCGCTCCAGAACAGCCAGTGCGCCATGACCTTCATTGATATGGCACACTTCAACCTGGAGCCCAAGTGCCTCCAGTGTCCGCCACCCCCCGATGCCCAGTACAATCTCCTGCAATAGACGCATCTCCTGTCCACCGCCATACAACTTGCCGGTAATGCCGCGATCGGTGGGGCTGTTCAGCGGATCGTTGCTGTCCAGAAGATAGAGGCGCACCCGGCCTACGCTCGCGCACCATACCCTGAGCAGCAGTGTCCTTCCCGGCAGCTCCAGAGGAATATGGAGCCACCCGCCTGAGGCTGCGCGCACAGGCGAGATAGGTAGACTGGTAGGGTCATTATAGGGATACGCCTCCTGCTGCATACCCTGGGCATTCATTATTTGCCGGAAGTAACCTTCGTGGTAGAACAGACCCACAGCCACCAGCGGTATCCCGAGGTCGCTGGCAGCTTTCAGGTAATCTCCGGCCAGAATGCCCAATCCTCCTGCATATAAAGGAAGTGCCTCACCCAGGCCAAATTCCATGCTGAAGTAAGCAATTTGTTTCAAGCCCGCGTCTTGATGCGTCTTCCCGTACCAGCACGGATCATTTAGACATCTCTTGCGGATTTTGGCCAGACGCCGCAATTCGTCCTTGAAATCCGGATCCTCAGCCAATTGTTCAAGACGTTCCTGGGAGACATCCTGGAGGATCATCCATGGGTTTTCAGTTCGTTCCCATGTCCATGGATCCAACCTCCGCCACAGGGCGTCACCGGCATGACTCCAGGTCCACCGCAGGTCGATGGCCAGCTCGTTTAACTCTGCCAGATCAAGAGGCAACTCCCGTAATAAATACATCGAATCCATATCATTTACTCATTCCGCTGAAAAAACCCAATCTGCGGCGTTGCTTCAATTTTCCAGTCACTGCGACGTACGATAAGTACGTCTCATGCCTGGAAAATTTCGCGCCTTGCATCTCGGGCTTTTTGAGCGGAATCATGTTTCGGGCTTTTTGCAGTGTAATCATTTACTCATTTTGCAAAAAATGTGAATTTGTCTTATCCCGAATTGCATCCACTACTTCCAGTCCCTTCTCCACTTTTCCAAATACTGTGTGCCTACCATTCAAGTGCGGTTGCGGTGAATGCGTAATGAAGAACTGGCTCCCGTTCGTGTTCGGGCCGGCATTCGCCATCGAGATCACTGCTACCACCAGCGAGTTAAAATGGCAATTTGTTTTCCGGCAAAGGAGTGATGCATGACCATAATTACTGCCATGGTACGGATTTTGCTGATTAAATATGGCATCAACAGTAATTACTCTGTAGGAGGTAGTAACTATGAGCATCAGCAATTGCGAGCCCCATGCCGATTTCGGCGAGTTTTCTACGAAATCCGGAGCAAGCAAATTCTCAGGCGGACATTCCAATGTCCCAAAAAATTTACATAAAGTTTTGTTGAAAACTAAAAATATTTGTTTTTTCGTCGTATTATGTATGATGTTTCTCCCTTGTCTGGCACTTGGGGGAACGGCTACTGTATCATGGGACCCCAATCCGGAACCTGATATCGCAGGATATAAGGTATTTTACGGTACAAGCAGTGGCAATTACACAGACTGCGTCACAGTAAATTCTACTCAGACATCATGTGAGATCACCGGCTTGCTGGGTGGCAATACCTACTATTTTGCAGCCAAGGCATTTGATGCATCCGGACAGGAGAGCGAATTCTCTTCTGAGGTCTCCAAGTATATTCCAGCCCCGATTGTTCCTCCCAATGCAGATATACAGGTAAATGCCAATCACGGCATAGCTCCCTTTGAAGTAATTCTGGATGCGGGTTTGTCCTCAGATTCTGACGGGAACATAGTCCAGTATTCATGGCAATTTGGCGACGGGTACTCTGCAACTGGTGTCACCACCTCACACATCTACGATACACCCGGCACTTATACAGTCACTCTGACGGTTACAGACAATATCGGGGCATCAGATACAGAGACACTACAGATTGAGGTCATTTCCAACCAGCCTCCTGAGGCGTCAATGGTACTCAGCAGAGTCAGCGGTTATGCACCGTTGGCCATAGATTTTGATGCAAGCGGGTCATCTGATAGCGATGGCAGCATTGTAGAATATGATTGGGACTTTGGTGACGAAGCAACCGGCAGCGGATCGAGCGTTTCTCACACTTATAGTACACCCGGTTCCTATACAGTCACTCTGACAGTAACCGATGATAAGGGTGCTGTCGATTCTGCTACAGCAGTAATAGAGGTACGGCAGGGATACGTATATACCTGGCAGTTTGGAGATGGCCCGGATGCCGATCTCCCGGGTACTGTAGAGGATACCTATATCAATTTGAACGATCAGAACTATTCGGATAATGAAACCCTCAGGCTATATACCTGGCCGACAGACAAGGCGGCGAATGCAATCATCATGAAGTGGGATCTTTCCGCCATTCCAGGTGATGCCGAGATAAGAGAGGCCATGGTCCAACTCTACATGTCCGACATGGGAGCGGACGGAGGGGACGACCCGTATGACGTTTCGGTCCATCGTATAGTAAACCATGATCCTGACATTTCCCTCTGTAGCGGTTCAACTTATGATGGTGTCAACGGGTGGACCCCCGGTGACGATAATATTACTCTTGCGCAGTCTGACATAGCTTCTGAAGAGAGCATCGTTTCAGTGGATAAAACCTATGATTACAAGGCCTGGGATGTTCCTGACATGATACAGCACTGGGTATCCACGCCCACGGAGAACTACGGGCTATTACTCAATGCAGACACAACTGCAAGTGCAGATAGTAACCGTAACTTCGCCTCTAGCGAGAATGGCGATAGCACTAAGCGGCCGAAGCTCATTGTAACTTTTGTGACGAGTGAGCCGATCAACCTCCCGCCAATGGCTAGGCTATCTGTAGAACCAATGAGCGGACAGGCCCCACTCCTTGTGAGTTTTGATGGTGGTGCCTCACAGGATCCTGACAGCACGATTACAGGCTATCACTGGGACTTTGGCGACAGTACCGGCGGTGAAGGCGCACAAATCTCCCATACTTATCAGGATTCCGGCACCTATACCGTAACACTCACTGTTACAGACGGTCATGGAGCCACGGATTCAATCGGCATGGAGGTCAGCGTGACGTCAAACAGTTTGCCTGTAGCAGTCATAGATGCATGGCCTTTAAGCGGTTACGCGCCCTTAACAGTAAATCTGAACGCAAGTGGTTCAAGTGATGGTGATGGGTCGATAGTAAGTTATAGTTGGGACTTTGGTGATAATTCCAGTCAGACCGGAGTTCAAGCGGAACATATCTACAACATTTCCGGTAACCACGAGGTTACTCTGACCGTGACGGATGACAGCGGGGCAACAGGGACCGCCACGGTGACAGTACAAGTGGCTACCAATAGTCCACCGGAAATTCTAGATTTCTCTGCAAATCCGACAGAATTTGACAATCCTCCCGGCAAAGTAACCTTCACGTGTTCAGCCATGGATAACGACAATGATAACCTGTCCTACAGCCTGGACTTCGGCGATGGCAAATTCACTACCGAACTCCCTGCATCCCACAACTATACTAAGAAAGGTACATATGATGCGGTCCTGACCGTTGCTGACGACCATGGGAATGAGGTGGACCAGGCAGTCACCATAGTGGTGAATAATTTACGACCAAACGCTCCGCATAATGTAAAGGTGGTACTCAAAGACTAACAACATAAATAAGATCAGGACGACCAGAGGTCCGGCTGTGAATTTCACAGCCGGACCTCTTTTTTTATTCTCTGATTCCGCTGAAAAAACTCCATCTGCGGCGACGCACAATAAATGTTAAATTGTGAATGTTGAATGTTGAATTAAGGTATATGTCTTTTAAATCTTCTTCCACATCTTCTTCCACAATTCAGCATTCACAATTCACAATTCAGCATTGTCTATAAAGGGATGCGGACGGACGAATAAGGAAATCTAATGTTGGAATGCTATAAGCCAGGCCAGGATTGGCACAAGGCATGTAATCATTCCTATAAAATGATCCGATTTAAGAGAAGGAAGACCTGAAATCTTCAACAGTTGTCCTGCGATTAGTCCCAGGATCAGACCTGACATAAAGCCGAAAAGGTGTGCTCCAATATCCGTACGTTCACCGTGTGTGCCTAAGAATCCGAGGAGTGCAAAGCCCGCTCCTAATGGAATCGCACAGTCTCTGAGAGAAAGGCGTCGTGCGCTGAGTGTCTGAAGTGCTATTATCACACCCAATGCACCAAAAATGGCAGTAGAAGATCCGATTGAACTATGGGCCTCCCCGTGGACCAAGGCGTTAATCAAGTTGCCAAATATCCCTGACAGGAGAGTGATCCCCCATCCGAGGCCAATGCCCAGAAGGCTGCAAAGCCAAATCATTAGTAACCCACCCATCATCATGTTTCCAAGTAAATGGGGAGGGTCAGTATGCAGTGTCAAAGCAGTAACCAAGCGCCACCACTGGCCGTCACGAAGAATGCTGTCCACATTGCCGCTGCCAATCCCAATCAATCGCTCTTTCCAGTTCTCTGAAAAGCAAATGCTGAATATGGCGGTCAGTATGAGAAGGGTCCAAAAAGTAGATTGCGCATTAGGGTACCATGGAGCAACTTCAAACCTCAAAGGCCATGCCCGATTCTCATTCTCATATTTTTCAAGCTCGTTAGCCGCAAGATTTTCATGGTCTGGAGGAACTGCTATCCTGTACCCATATACTGAGTGAAGGACCTTGTGGGGCACATCACGGGCAGTCAACACCAGTGACCAGATTTCTGCCCGGGCCTTTGGCACAGGTCTGTGCAGATATCTTTCCACTAAGGCCGAATAGTCACATAGGCCCTGAGGTTCATGCCGGCTTTTGTCATGTTCGTTCATAAATAGAGGGGATAAATTGGCATCCTTCACAACAGGTCAAAAGTGGTTTACACTTCAGACCTCGTTAAGTAGTTGAGTAGTTGAGTAGTTAAGTGGTTAATATTGTTTGAATTTATATCGTTTGCACAAAAATTGGACACTTGATGTAGTTGAAGGTCTAATATACTGATTTAACATGCTTATTTTTCGACTCAACGACTCAACTATTTGACGATCTCTGTATTTTGTTGATCTTGTATTTTGGCAGTGAAATTTCAAGTTTCCGGTTTCGGCATCGGCATTCAATGATAGTACACGCTTTTTCGAAAAAAGTGTAATGAGCAAAAATGATACACCGAGAGATATGACCAGATCCATATTGTTCGACATGGACGGGGTAATCCTTGACAGCATGCCATATCACGTGAGGGCCTGGCAGGAGGCCCTGTCCGAGCATGGGTTTTCAGTATCTGCTGAGTTGCTTTATCTCCATGAGGGTGCAATCGAGCCGGACACAGCCGCGGCGATCTTCCAGGGCAATGAGCGTTTCATAGATGCTGACATATTCCATGAGATACTGGAGCGTCAGATGGAGATATTTGCCACCCGTTACCAGTCCATGATCAAGCCATTTCCAAGGGTGCCGCAGATCCTGAGGCGGCTCAGCGAAGCCGGGTGGCAACTTGCCCTGGTCACAAGCTCTCACGTGGAAATCCTCAAAAAGGTCCTCCCACCTGAGATCAAAAGCTATATGGACCACATTGTCACTGGAGATCAGGTCAGCAGAAGGAAACCATTTCCGGATCCATTTCTGGCCGCCCTTTCGGCTCTTGGACAGGGTCCGGAGGCATGCCTTGTGGTGGAAAACGCGCCTGCCGGCATCATGGCTGCCAAGGCCGCTGCCCTTCATTGTGTTGCCCTTACCACCACCCTTTCTGAAGAATATCTGTCTGAGGCGGACGCGGTACTAAATTCACATGCCGAGCTAAGTGATTATCTTTTTGAATGTAATTATTCACTTTCCCCCCTGACAGCCAACAGCCTTTTTCAGGTTTCAAAGCATAATCCGTTGGGAATACGCATTTTGGTGCAATCTGCCCGCGGTTGAAACCCTGCAAAAGCCTATCGGCTGCCAGGGAGTGTGAACGGTTACTTTTGGATAGTAGCTGGGTTATGGTAGGGACATCTGCATTTACTCACTGTCCTTTGTAGTATGGCAAACAAAACAACCGGTTCCGTCGTCACCCCCGCCACCTGCCAATTGGCCCGAGTAATCCCACCTGAGCATATCAGGATAGGGGCTTCCGTGTGCTCGGTGGCAGGATATACATGAGACCATGTCACCACCATTTCCAGTTGTTACTGTACTGGAAGGACTGGTGATAGTGTCAATGAACTGGCGAGCAACAGGGACATCCGGATTGAACATCCCTGGGACACCAGGAGGTCCGGTCCCATCGGTATTGTATTTGCTGGTTTCTCCAAAGGCGGGCAAGTAGATTCCCGACGGATGCCTAAACCAAGGGGAGGTATGCCAACCACCACCAGGGCCAGCCTTAAATCCCCCGTTACCCGACCATGGTCCAAAACGAGTGGAATGAAAATCGGTATGGCAGGAGTTGCAAAACCGGCTTATCCCTGCATTACCAAAGCCACCATAAGCGGGGATATCCCAATATTCATTATGGTCCGTAGAAGATACTGTTTGTTGCCAGTCCGCGTCCTCCAATCCTTTTACATTTCTGAGATCAGTACCCGGGCCCTGGGCGTGCCTTTTTGCCAAAAACCGAAACCAGCCATTTTCTTCATCAGCTATATCGGTATCTGATCCGCCTTTATGATGAGCTGGTGTATGACAGGCGATACAACCGTTTCCATCAACCCACTCAGAAGGCCATGGCCATTTCCAATGGGCCAAAGAATAGTGGCAACTGGTGGTACAACCGAAAGCGCCTGCTTGATCACTAAGGCCTGGTCCCATGCCGAGATTACCGTCGATGTTGCTAATAGCATTGTGTCCATAGACATCACCATTGTGCTCCACCCAGTAAAAATTGCCACCAGCTAAGGAATCACCATAATCAATACCGCCAGTAGTATAGACAACCGGTACTTTACATTCGCCTAAATCATAAATAGCGGCACTAGTATGCGAATGACATCCTATACACGTATTATTCAGGAGTGATAACTGTGGGCCATCTGCGAAAACTGTATTTCCGTTCTGGCTGTTATGCATGGTATGGCAGTTGGCACAACTACCTGATACTTTGGCGAATATGTGGGTAGGTATGGTGAGTAGGAATAGGGATAAAATGATGCTTGCTTTTAATTGCTTCATTTTCCTGCTACTTTTTCAAAAAAATGATATTCCTTTATGTTCAATAGATGCTTGTCACCTGAAATAATAAAACCAGCCTTAGGAACGGGAGATAAATAAGTTGAACAAAAATTAATAGGATTTTTTGTT
>JAGGRV010000031.1 GCA_021159445.1 Deltaproteobacteria bacterium
GGTGTTATTTCTAATTAACGTAATGCCCTGATTTTTCAAAGCTAAACGCTAATGGCTAACAGCTAAACGCTCAACTTAGGTAGAAGACTATGATTTTAGTTACATAGAAGAAATGGAGGGAATGTGTGGAAGAGCCAGGTACCAGGATAGTAGCAGTTTCAAACCGTTTGCCTATTCGTCTGGTCCATGGACCGGACGGATTGGAGATAAAGCCTGGTGCAGGTGGCCTTGTGACTGCCCTTGCTCCGGTTTTCAGGAACAGGGGAGGGGTCTGGATTGGTTGGTCCGGAGGGACTGATGACGAAGATCTTGCCGGGCTCATGGAACCAGCGTCTCGTGAAGCCGGATATAGGCTTTATCCAGTACCGCTTTCAGCCGATGAGGTCGGCGACTACTACTATGGATTCTCCAATGAGGTTATCTGGCCCCTGTTCCATGATTTACAGACTCGTTGTAATTTTAAGCCCAGGTATTGGCAGCAGTACCTTAACGTCAACCGCAAATTCGCTGAAATTACAACAAAGCACAGCAATGAGACCGATTATATATGGGTCCATGACTACCATCTCATGCATATGGCCCAGTCCCTTAAGGAGCTTGGAACAGAAAGAAACACAGGGTTTTTTCTCCACATTCCCTTTCCGCCTGTGGATATCTTCATGAAATTACCATGGAGGGCTCAGATCCTTAGGGCACTCCTTGAATATGAACTTGTCGGTTTTCAGACCATGAGGGACCGCAAGAATTTTATCCAGTGCCTCCGGCATATCAGCTCAGGTATCAGGATTTCAGGAAGGGGGTCTGTTGTTACTGTTATTGTTGGAGATAAGCGGGTCAGGGTAGGTGCCTTTCCTATCAGTATTGATCATGATGCATTTGCCGGGGATGCAGAATCTAAAGAAGTGGCTGATATGGCATGGTATCTCCACGAGGCTTTACCGAATCGCCAGGTAATACTGGGTGTGGATCGCCTTGATTATACCAAGGGGATACCGGAGAGGCTTGAGGCCTTTAAAAACGCTCTTTCGCGCTTTCCTGAACTTCAGGAGAAAATCACCCTGGTTCAGGTCGTAGTCCCCAGCAGAGAAGAGGTACCTGAATACCAGATGCTTAGGGCAGAGCTATACCGTCTTGTTGGTGAAATAAATGGAAAATTTACCCGATCAGGCTGGGTGCCGATACACTATCTCTACAGGAGTCTGAACCGCTATGAGCTTTTGGCCTACTATCGTTTAGCTGAAATCGCCATAATTACTCCCCTGAAAGACGGGATGAACCTGGTTGCAAAAGAGTACTGTGCCTGCAACCTGGAAGAAAATGGTGTGCTGATTCTTAGTGAGTTTGCAGGTGCTGCAGCCCAGTTGCACAGAGGGTCTATCATGGTTAATCCCTATGATGTCGAAGGGATGTCCAACGCCATTCATCAGGCCTTTCACATGGATCAAGCGGAAAGGCATAACAGGATGCACAGGCTCAGGGAGGTAGTGCGTCACAGAAACATTTTTTGGTGGGTAAATAATTTTTTAAAGGCGGCTCTTGCCAAAGACCTTCGAGCATTTCCTGCTGTTGAAGATTATGTGTTTGAGATTCCCCTTGTATCTAATTAGGTGGATAGGTTGAAGGCTGAAGGCTGAAGGTTGAAGATCCTTGACAGCCTTCAGCCTATTCACTTTATATGCCCTAAAATTTATTTCTAAAAGCCTTCCACCTTCCACCTTTACTTCTTATAGCTTTGAACAATACCTATGGCCGTCCTTTTAACCTCCATGGCAGGGTCGTCCAGAAAAGGGAGAACATGCTCAAGTTCTATTGACCTCATGGCACCCAGGCGCTCAAGGGCAAGGGCCCTTATCTTTGGATTGGGATCTTTGAGGAAGGAGCGATAGAGTTCCTCGTGGCTCATATCGTTGTCCAGTTGTCCCAGGAGTATGAGTATGTCCAGTCTCAGGGAAGGTTCCCCTTGTTTTAATTCTTTTCTGTAAATTTCAGTGATCTCTTTCTGCTTGTCCTTGAACCTCCATAGATTAAAGAGGATGGCCCTTTTCTGATCCAGAGAGCAATGCTGCATCCTGTCAAACAGAAGCCCGATTACGCGGCTGTCCTTCAGGTTACACAACGCACTGACTGCTACTTCCTGTATCTCTTCATCAAGGTCATACAGACATTCAATTAGAGATAAAGCAGCTCCCATATTGCCTTCCCAGCCCAGGGCTAATATGGCACGCACTTTAATATCCGTATCAGGGTTTTTCAGGTCTGCAATTAATTTTTTGATCAGGGCATGGGGGTCATCCAGAAAGGGTCCTATTACGCTGAGGTGTAAAGCTGCCTGATCTCTTAGTTCGTCCGGTTCTTCCGGGTCGCACATAATTTCATACAATGGCCAATAGACATCCTCTTTGGCAAAGCTTCCCAATAATAAGATAATTTTTCGTCTGAGTTTAAGCTCCCCAAGCTTGAGCACCCGCAGTAACAGAGGTATTGCCCGATCCTTTTCAGCAATTATTAGTCCTGGATTAGATATATATTCCTTGGCCTGGGTCAGGAGACGTTCCCTGGAATCAAATGGAACTATAGATGACATGGAATATGCTCAGCCACGCACATTAAATTCGAGATCAAAGCGGAGGTCTTTTTCCTTTGAGACCAGGGACAAGGCCAGTGTGCCTATTTCCGTGACCGTGGCCTCAAGTTGAACGGGTATCACAGTTCCGGGTTCAATCCCTGATGCCTCCATGGATGTCTGAAGGGTCGTTATGGGTTCTATGGTTTCATCCCAGTCATTGATCAGATCTCCAACACTATCATCCGGCCTGATAGTAGAAGCCAGAAAACGAAATTCCACAGGTTGTCCGACTACGAGTCCGAAAGTCCTTTCCGGAAGGGAGACCGAACTGCCTTCTTCCATGCCTTGAGGAACAACACAGAGGGCCTTTATCGCTGGAGGGATGCCGGGTACTGCCGGCCTGGCGACTTCAATCCCCATGTAGTATGAACGGGCGATACCTCCCCGGATCCTGAGTCCCCCTTCTCTGCGAACAAGGCCGTAATATGATGCACCCTGTGCGACAGCAAGGTCCAGATCCTGGCTCGCAAGCTCCTTTAGCTCAGGAGATCCCTTTTCACGCAGCCATGGAGCAATAATCTCTAATATGCGCCGGCGAATAATCCGGGGCTTTAATACTCCTCCATTGAACAGGATGGCAGTGGGTCCCGGCGGCATACCTTTGGAATCGGATTTGTCTGAATGGCTGTCAAGAAACCTGGCGAGATGTCTGGTTATGGCCGTATCGCTCACATAGGGCAGCCCCATTTCCTGGAGTCCGATTTTGGGATGATGTTGAGGCCGTTCATTACTTTTGCAAGCAGGGAGAAAACCTTCAAGCAGCAAAGATTCCACCTGTTCTTTTCCCAGGGCGGTGCGGACCGTGCCCCCCACGAGGCCTGACCCCCGTCCTGGAATAACCACAGGGACTTCTGAAATCTCTTGATTGGCAAGGAGTTTTTCCTTTGCCATACGGGCATTATGCCAGAGTGTCTGCATCTGGAGGTAATCAAGCCTGGTACCCTTGGCTTTCAAGCCTTCGCTGAGGCTGTATGCAAGGGCAAGATCCATGTTGTCGCCTCCCAGGAGTATGTGATCACCCACTGCTACCCGCTCAAGACTGAGCTCTCCGTCTTTGCTGGTGACGTTAATCAGGCTGAAATCCGTGGTGCCTCCTCCTATATCGCAAACCAGTATAAGGTCCCCTGGGCCCACTTCCTCCTTCCAGCTATCCCGGCGTGCGTGGAGCCAGGCATAAAAAGCCGCCTGAGGTTCTTCCAGAAGTGTAATGTTATCAAAGCCTGCTGAGCTTGCGGCCTTTACTGTGAGTTCTCTGGCCACTGCATCAAAGGATGCGGGAATGGTAAGATAGATAACCTGCTCTTCCAGCCGGTCTTTGCTTTCTTTGGCAACAGTCTGGTTCCATGCTGCTTTAAGGTGGCGCAGGTATGAGGCCGTAGCCACAATCGGGGAGAGTTTTTGCACATCTTCCGGGGCGTCGGCAGGCAAAATCGGGGCAGTGCGATTCACTCCGGTATGACATAGCCAGCTCTTGGCGGATACAACAAGCCTTCCAGGGACCTCTGCCCCTCTGGACTTGGCATAGGTCCCGACTACCCGGTCACCAAACGGATTCCATGACATCGTGAGTCTTCCCCCCTGTTTTTCCTGATCAGTGGGGAGATATATAAAGGAGGGGAGAAGGTCCTTTTCCCCGATTTCTCCAGGGGCTACAAGCTGAGGTACCTGAAAAATGTTTATGATGCCTGTAGAGAGGTCATGTTCTTCCTGGGTGTCTATATAAGAAAGGACACAGTTGGTGGTACCAAGGTCTATGCCGACAATATATCGGGACTCACTCACGGTCATTCACTTCCTTCCCCTGACAGCCAACAGCCTTTTTCGGGTTTCAAAGCACAATCCATTGAGAATACGCCTTTTGGGTGCAACATTGTCCGCGGTCGAAACCCTGCAAAAGCCTGTCGGCTGCCAGGGAGTGTGAACGGTTACCTCTCACGATATCTCTACTTCAGCAGGTGCCAGGACGTCGGTTTTCTCCTTTGCCGTCCATTCGGGCAGGTGTACTTCAGTGAACTTCCACCCGCAGTGGCGGAGTGTTCCTTTAAAAGGGGGATTGCCTTGGATATTGCCAATAAGTTTGATCCGGGTAGGGTCAAAATCCTCCTCTATTTCCACCTGGCTTCCTTCAGCGGCCTTAAGCACGGGCGAGAGCCCAAAAACTTCCTTTAGTGCGGCTTTGCACCCACGGTGGACCTCCCTGACTGCAGCGCCTATTTGGGCATCGTCATAGGGCTCTATGTCCTCCTGCAGGAAGTCAATGAGCCTGCCTTCCCGTTGGAGCAAGCCCAAAGTTTGGACTATAGCGATCTCAGGGGCAAGAGGAATTTGGTGATTTGGTGATTTGGTGATTTGGTGATTGAAATCGTCAGATTTGTCCGGAGGCGGTGCTGTTTCCGGGGTTATTGTGGTTTCCTTTTCTTCGGGTTCGACAGCTTTCTCTACATCCTGAGAGGGAACTGTTTCTTTTGTCCACGATCTTGCTATGAGATAGAAGATAAGGCCAATTGCAGGAGGGGCTCCCAGAATGGCAGGGCCGATCCAGTTATTCATAAGAGTGGGATCAAAATAGACTGCTGCGCCCGCCAGACCGGTCAGACTGCCGAAACACAAAATTGAGCTTATAAGTATATTTTTGTGAAGATTACGACTTTTCATAATTTTATCCCTAACTAAATATCGTAGAGGTTCAAAGGTTCAGGGGTTGAGGGTTGTTTTGAAAAATGAACATCGAACATCGAACATCGAACGTCCAACGTCGAATGAAAAACGAATATCCAATACCGAACATTCAACGGCTATTTCTGTTTCTTCATCTTTTTCTTGCACCCTGAACCTTTGAACAGTTACCAAATTCCTAGTGTCCCCAGTCCATTTTTAGAATATTTTCCCTGGCGTTGACTTTTTTGATTCGCACCCTGACTTGTTGATCCCAGGAGTACCTCTGCCCCGGTATTATCGGAAGTTCCACAGTCAGAAGATAATCCGAAAGTACGGCAAGTATCTTGTGGTGACCTGTTTCCAGTATCCAGGCGTCAAGTGGCTCATCTTTCCTTTTTTCTATGTGTTTCAGCAGCCAGTAACGTGTCCTTGCCTGGCGTACTGCTGCAGCAGCACTGAGGCCTTGTTGGAGGTATATAGCAAATTTTATCAGGTCCTCTTTTGCGTGAAGTGGTCTGCCTTCTGAAAGCATGTATGTAATCTGCTGCTGCATAAGGAGATCAACCCCACGTCTTAATGGAGAAGTTATAGTGGTATATACATCCAGACCAAGACCGTGATGTATGTCAGGCTCAGTCCCCAGATTACCTCTACTGATGAGTCTTCTTTGCCTGAAATTGGCCAACAGATCTGTTTCGTCCCCGGAGATAATACGGTCCCTTGGTGGAGGTTGGCTTCGGTAAAGTGCCGGGATAGCATGATTCCTTAAAAATTGGGCTGCTACAAGATTTGCCAGAATCATGCACTCTGCTATAAGAAAACGGCCTGGCCCTGGTTGAGAAAGTCCTACTTCTACCTCTCCGGCCTCATCAACCTGTATGACAAGTTCGGGGATGGGCAGAGGAAGGGCGCCGTCTTCAATTCTTCTGGTCTGGCGGGCGATGCAGAGTTCATGAAGAGTGTGAAATGGATGTCCTTCTTCTGCTATTCTTGCCTCGGCGTCCTCATATGTGAGGCGCTCTTTAACATTGATTACGCTACGGACTATTTGCTGGGAAAGTATGTTTCCTTTTGGGTCCAAATACACAAAAAAGGATAGGGCCCTGCGATCCGTTCCTATTTCAAGGCTCCAGGCCCCCTGGGAAAGTATTTCAGGGAGCATTGAGATTTTACGGTCCGGCAAATAAATGGTTGTTCCCCTCTGGACTGAGTCTTTAAATAAAGGGGTGTCGCGCTCTATCTGAAGCCCGATGTCGGTTATGTGGATACCGATTTCCCATTCATTATTGACCTTTCTGAAGCTCAATGCGTCATCAAGATCCAGGCTTTCCGGTCCATCTATGGTAAAAGTATGGAGGTCGGTCAGGTCCTCACGGCCTTCTTTTTTTGTATCTGCCGGGAATTCAGCCAGCGCTTCCGCCTGTTGGATGACCGCTTTGGAAAACTCGGTGTCTATTTCATGTCTGAGCAACTCAAGATTTTCTTCTTCATCCCATATTTTTGCCTTGATAAGGGTGTTAAAGGGGGCTGTGGGGCTGCTAAGGCCTGCCTGTCTGAACAGTTCGCGAACCAGAACGGCCTGCTCTGACTCGTCTCCGCTTATACAGAAGTTTTTAATATTTGATATCCAGAACGAAATATCCGGGTCATCAAGCTCAATAATGGCCTTTTCCTTTTTTAGTGGGTTGTCTGACCACAGGTCCTCAAGCCACTGGCTTCCCCTGATAAGTCGTGCAAAACGTTTTGCCTCTCTGACACGTTGATCCAGAATTCGCTTAACTGCCTTAGGAGATTGGACTTTTATCATCCCCTCTCTGAATTTGAAATACGTATGATCGTCTATTACCGCTCGAATAAAGGCGGCCTCATGGTCGGGCTCCACTGTCTGTTCAAAGGCTAGTTCGGCCAGTTTCCCCGGGGGCCAGAGTGCCTGTTCGTCTTCAACCAAGTCCCAGAGTTCAGGAATGTTGATTTTTTCTTTCAGTGCCTCTCTGCGGTCATAAATTTCGTATAGTTTTTTAATACGGATATCCCTTGGTTTAGCAGATAATTGCTGTGTAGATACGTGGATAAAACGGCTGGAGGCAAGGTTGATTTCCCTCCCAAGATGGGTTAGCAAGTGATATCTGGCTCCCTTTTTAGCGAGACACTGGGCGCAGATAAAACGCTGGCCTTCCAGGAATTCAACTACCTGGCTAGTTGATATTTTCATTTAGTATAACCGTTCAAACTTTTTGGCAAGGATTGAATAATTACCATCCAGCCGAGAGTCAGGGAAGGAGATTCTTGAGTTCGTCAGCGGCGTGGCTAAGGCCATAGTCTGCCAGTTGGGTGGCAGTAAGCCAGCGTAAGCCTGTTTTCCTGTACAGCCCGGCTTTAAGGAGATTTTCCATTAATGACTGTTGTGTCTCATCAAACGTATTACGCCAAAGTGTTGCTCCGTCTGAAACCCTGATTATTTGGAGGGTGAAGGCCACAGAGGCAGGCCTTTTGACCGAATACTCTCCGCCTATGCGATCTTCAAACCTGAAGAGCTTGCTGTACAATACGGCATCTACTTTGAGTTCCTCGCCAAATGCCTGGATCAACCGGAGCTCAGAAGCCTTTATGCCTGTGGCTAACAGGGAATTCAAAAAACCTATGCACCGGCCCTCAGACACAATCAAGAACCTTTGATTACCCTGAAAATTTTGAAATAAAAGACGAGTCACTTCACTGCTTGCATCTGGCGTTATCTTGTGGACATCAGGCAAAGGACCGCTCAAGAGGCAGGTTGGCCTTTCCAGACTGGGCTGGGCAGATGCCCGGTCCATTGGAAGAACTGCAATCCGGTTTAGCACTGGAAGCGGAGTCTGCTTTGTTCCACCCTTTTTTTGGAAAAAGCCGTTGCATCCCTGCAAAAACAAAAGAGGGGCAATCAGGCAAAATAACAGCAAAAAAAAGGAAATGACGGAAGATGTTCTAAAGTTTGTAATTTTCATATTTGTTAGCCTTGTAAATCTATAATAACCATCCCTGTTTTTGAAAGCTATAGCATTCCCTTGCTGGAAAGAGGGCCTTTTAATCTGGAATCAAACTGTGTTGCCTGATCAATAGCCCTGCCCAAGGCCTTGAAGACCGCTTCTGCAATATGATGGCTGTTTTTTCCATAAGGTACCTGAACGTGGAGAGTCATGCCGCTATTTACAACCATGGCCCGCAGGAATTCCTCAACCAGTTCCGTATCAAAACTCCCTGTTTTGGACGTAAGAAAATTTACCTTGTAAACCAGATAAGGCCTATTGCAGATGTCGAGGTTAACACAAGCCAGGGTTTCCTCCATAGGTATGGAAGCATTTCCAAAACGCTTTATGCCGCTCAAGTTCCCTATGGCCTGGGTCAAAGCCTTCCCCAGACATATCCCTATATCCTCTACCGTATGATGTGCATCTACCTCCAGGTCTCCTGTGGCATCGAGATCCAGATCAAAGAAGCCATGCACAGTCCAAAGTGTCAACATATGGTCCAAAAAGGCCACCCCTGTGTTTATGGAGGCTTTCCCTTGACCGTCTATAGAAAGACTCAAATTTATGTCAGTTTCTTTTGTAGTTCTGCTGATCTTTGCATCTCTTGACATGGAGATCACCTGCTCAATTCAGTTTATTGAGCGATTAGCCTTTAGCGGTTAGCTATTAGTTTAATGATTACAGAAGGTTTTACTATTACAAACTTTCACCCATTGGGTATTATTTCTAATTAATGTAATGCCTTGATTTTTTCAAAGCTAAACGCTAATGGCTAACAG
>JAGGRV010000562.1 GCA_021159445.1 Deltaproteobacteria bacterium
TTATCCATGCCCTGGGCGAGGTGCTTTCCGGGCTCCAGAAAGTTCCGGTCAAAATCGCAGATCTGCGTGCGGCCCTGCTCTCCGGCGGCTCACCGGTAACACCGGCGGAGATGAAGAAACGGTTCGAGGAATACCTGGACGAACTCACCAAGGGCAAGGAGCCCGGCAAGGTGAGAATTGTGCTGGAGTGAAACCGCGAATGGACACGGGCAGACACGAAGAATAAAACAAAGATGAAAAATGGATATTAAGGAACTGAAAGCGCTCGTCTCCGCTGGAGAGTCGGAGACAGTGGAGTTCAAAAAATCCACAGGCCAGTTACGTCGTGCGGCCGAGACTATTTGTGGCATGCTCAACGGGAACGGCGGCCGGGTGCTGATTGGTGTTACGCCGGAAGGTCGAGTCCTCGGGCAGACGATTTCTGACAAGACGCTTCGGGAAGTAGCCGAGATGCTCCAAAAGTTCGAGCCACCGGCCTCAATTATGCAGGCTCGTATAAATACCACGGATAACAAAGAGGTGCTTGTCTTGGAAGCAATCCCTAATCCGGAATCACGCCCGTATGTGTTCGATGGACGGCCGTACCAGCGGATTGGCTCGACGACTTCAACCATGCCCCAGACAACCTATCAACGCCTCCTGAATGAAAGATCTCACACTCGAATCCGATGGGAAAATCAGCCTGCCGATGGCTACGATATGGCTAATCTGGATTCAGAGGAAATTCTCCGCACAGTGCGGTTTGGAATTGTTGCCGGCCGTTTGTCGGAGTCTACTGGTAGCGACATTCCGGATATCCTGGAACGGCTAGGACTGCTCCGAGGCAGTTGCCCCAATCAGGCTGCTGTAGTTCTGTTCGGCACCCGCTTCATTCCGGATTATCCTCAATGCCAGTTGCGACTTGCCCGTTTCCGGGGTGTGAACAAATCGGAGTTTCTCGACCAAAGGCAAATTGAAGGGCATGCCTTCCACCTGCTTAAAGAAGCCATGTTGTTCCTGCGCCGTCACCTGCCTGTAGCAGGGCGGATTATCCCAGGTCTTTTCGAGCGCGAAGATGAGCCGCTTTTTCCATTGGAAGCCTTACGCGAAGCCCTGGTCAACGCATTTTGCCACAGGGATTACACCATTATCGGCGGCGCGGTAAGTCTGGCCATCTATGACGACCGGCTTGAGATATGGAGTGACGGCACACTTCCTTTTGGGCTGAAACCCGAAGACCTCAAGCGCGACCACGCCTCCAGGCCACGCAATCCAATCATTGCCCAGGTATTCTATTTGCGCGGCATGATCGAGCGATGGGGCCGGGGTACTCAGAAGATTGTGGAGTTATGCGTCAAGGCCGGGCACCCGGAACCGGAATTCGGCGAACAGGCCGGCAGCGTCTGGGTGCGCTTTCTGCCCAGCGGTTACATTGCCCCGCACCGGGTGGCGCATGATCTGACCGAGCGGCAAAGAGAAATTTTACAAACCCTTGCTTCCGGCAAAATGGCTTTACGAGAGATATTCTCGGCACTTTCCCATCCACCTTCATTACGGACCCTTCGAGATGAGCTTTATCATCTCAAGCGAATTGGTTTGTTGGATACCAAGGGCTACGGTAGAGGGGCCACATGGTTTTTGGCGCAAACTACCAAAGGCGAAAAGGAATGAGCCGAATTGGACGGAGAAATAGACGGAATAAGACGTTGCATTGGACGTCTCATTATACGATTCGGAGGCAATGACCATCGTGAAAGGTATCAACTGGAAAGTGTGAAATGAATAGCGAAGCCAATAGTGAAATAGCGTTGCGCTATTTTTTCGCTATTAGGCAAATAGGCTGGAATACGCGGTCAAATAAGCTGGATCGTCCAGCTTATTTCCAGCTTATTCATGTGGGCCACCGATGAATAAGGCAAAAACAGGGCAGAATAAGGCGGCCAATTTCGCCTTAATCGAATTTACACCGGATTGTGTGCACGGTGTCCGCACAAAGGGAACCACGAATGAACACGAATAGACACGAATTACGATCATTTTTTATTGGTGTGCATTCGTGTGTATTCGTGGTTCAAAAAGGATTCTGAAATGAGTGGCAAACAGAAACAATTATTCAAGACAAAAATTGTGCCGGGCAAGCCGGGCACTGGCAAACTCTTTGAAGAGGAATATGTTGTTGATGATGGACCGGTGGAATGTCTCGGCATGACCTTCGAGAACGACGAAAAGCGCCGGGAGTATTTCCTGGAGAAACTGCGCGAGAAGCTCAAGGACCCGGAGTTCCGCAAGATCGAGGGATTCCCGATTGGCTCGGACGATGACATCCTGGCTCTGTCTGATCCGCCGTACTACACCGCCTGCCCGAATCCGTTTATCGAGGACTTCATCAAGCACTATGGGAAGCCCTATGACCCGGATGTGCCCTTCAGCAAAGAGCCCTTTGCTGCGGATGTGAGTGAGGGCAAGAACGACCCGATCTATAACGCGCACTCTTACCATACCAAAGTGCCGCACAAGGCAATCATGCGGTACATTCTGCACTATACCGAGCCAGGTGATGTCGTTCTTGATGGGTTCTGCGGAACAGGGATGACTGGAGTTGCTGGCCAGTTCTGTGGGGATCGTAGCACGATTGAGGGGCTGGGATATCGAGTGGATAAGCATCTATCAATCTCCCAAAAAAGCGTTGATGAAAATGGGAGCCCTACCTATTCACCGATCAGTCATTGTGGCGGTAGAAATGTGCTGCTCAATGATCTTTCTTCTGCAGCCTCCTTTGTGGCCTACAACTACAATAAGCCTACAAATGCGCGAGATTTTCAATCAATTTCACTCAAGAGTTTAGCAGCGATAGAACAGGAATGCGGATGGATGTACGCTACCTTGCACAAACCATCTCGCTCCGAGATAGATCATGCCATCTCTATCATAAGGTCAAGCACGCCAGAGAACCTGCTTTCCACTCCAAGCTTACCAATTGGGCGCATTAACTACGTCGTATGGTCTGACGTCTTTAGCTGTCCTGAATGTGGAGAAGAAATCGTATTTTGGGAAGATGCAATGGATAGAACATCATGGCAAGTCCGCAGCGATTTTAACTGTACTCATTGCGAAGTGTCTATTGGCAAACGGAACCTGGAGAGGTCATTTGAAACAAGGATTGACAGGGAACTGGGTTTGACAATTCGCCAAGCCAAACAGATTCCGGTGCTGATTCATTACTACGTTGGAAAGCAGAAGTTTATAAAAGACCCTGATGATTTTGATCTTGCGCTCTTAAAGCATATCGATACCTCCGACATTCCCTACCCGGTTCCTACTGCCAGAATGCCGGCAGGCGACGAATCAAGAAGAAACGATCCGTTAGGAATCACCCATGTGCACCATTTCTATACAAGAAGGAACCTATGGTCTTTAGCTGCTTTTGCTTCGCATCAGGGGACCACAAGAAATATCGTGAATGTCACTTCTGTAGCCACGGTAATAACGAAAATGTATCGTTTTCGGTCTCAGGGAGGGAGCTTAGGTGCAGGAGGGGGGCCTCTGTCTGGTACTTTGTATGTTCCCTCCTTGATGAAAGAAATACCGATCCCAAAGGTTCTGGGTGAGCATATCAAGAAATGGACCAGGGTGCATGAGATAACGAATACCCCATCACCTGTGTTGGTATCAACGCAATCAAGCACAGCGTTCCCTTTACTCTCAAGCAACACTGTTGACTATATATTCACCGATCCACCCTTTGGCTCTAACTTCATGTACTCCGAGTTGAATTTCCTTTGGGAGGCGTGGTTGGGGGTTTTTACCAATAATTCTTCGGAGGCAATTGAATGTAAATCGCAAAAGAAGGGATTACTTGAGTATCAGGAGCTGATGTACAAATGTTTCGCAGAATACTATCGAGTTCTTAAGCCAGGGAGATGGATAACGGTCGAGTTCCACAATTCGAAGAATAGCGTCTGGAATGCCATACAAGAGGCTTTGCAGCATGCAGGTTTCGTCATTGCTGACGTCAGAACGTTAGACAAGAAACAGGGCTCTTTTAAGCAAGTCACAGCAGCGGGCACCGTAAAACAAGATCTAATTATTTCAGCTTACAAACCTAATGGCGGTCTCGAAGAGCGGTTCAAAATTGAGGCGGGAACCGAAGACGGCGTCTGGGATTTCGTCCGTACTCACCTGAAGCAACTTCCAGTGTTCGTTTCGAAGAATGGTCAGGCTGAGGTCATCGCCGAACGGCAGAACTACTTGCTCTTCGACCGCATGGTGGCATTCCACGTCCAGCGTGGCGTGACGGTTCCCATGTCTGCTGCTGAGTTCTACGCCGGACTGGAACAACGCTTTCCCCCGCGCGACGGTATGTATTTCCTACCCGACCAGGCGGCCGAGTACGACAAGAAGCGCATGACGGTGAGAGAGGTGCTTCAGCTTCAGCTTTTCGTTTCGGACGAGGCGTCAGCCATCCAGTGGCTCAAGCAGCTACTCACCAAGAAGCCGCAGACCTTCCAGGATATCCACCCGCAGTTTTTGAAAGAGATCGGCGGCTGGCTGAAGCATGAAAAGGCCCTGGAGCTTTCCGAACTGCTGGAGCAGAACTTCCTCCGCTACGACGGTAAGGGAGAGGTGCCCAGCCAGATTCACAGCTACCTCTCTTCGAACTTCAAGGAGCTTCGCAACCTGGCCAAGGACGATCCGGCGCTTAAGGTAAAGGCCAAGGACCGCTGGTATGTGCCCGACCCGAACAAAGCCGGTGACCTGGAGAAGCTGCGCGAGCGGACCCTGATGCGCGAGTTCGAGGAGTACCGGGAATCCAAGCAGAAACGCCTGAAGGTGTTCCGCCTCGAGGCCGTCCGAGCTGGGTTCAAGAAGGCCTGGCAGGAGCGCGACTACGCCACCATCATCGCAGTGGCCCGCAAGATTCCTGAGAAGATTCTCCAGGAAGATCCGAAACTCCTCATGTGGTACGACCAGGCGGTAACCAGGATGGGAGATGAACTATGACTATATCAAGGATTAAACTTGAGCGATTCACGGCTTTTGAAAAAATTGATATCAATTTGTCGTCAGGAATCAATGTTTTTGTTGGTGCCAATGGCACAGGAAAAACCCACTTGATGAAATTAGCCTATGCCGCGTGTGACATCAGCAAAACAAAAGCAAATTTTGCGGAAAAGTTGGTTCGCGTCTTTATGCCCACCGGACGGGCGATCGGACGGTTGGTTAAACGGCAAAAAGTAAGTAGCAGGTGCGCTGTCGAAGTTTTCAGAAATGACCTGAAATTACGAGTGTCGTTTTCCAACCATGCCACCGTCACGGATTCGGCTACCGTCACAGGCGGTAAGAGCTGGTGCGAAAAACCGATTGAGAGCGTGTACATCCCTGTGAAGGAAATGCTTTCAAACGCTCCAGGCTTCCGGTCCCTTTATTCGCAGCGAGAAATCCATTTTGAGGAGATCTACTCAGACATTCTTGACCGGGCCTACAGACCGGCGCTGCGAGGACCGGTTGCCGCGGAACGGAAAGGGTTGCTGAAAAATCTACAAAAAACCATGGAGGGAAAAGTTACCATCAAGGATGAAGAGTTCTTCTTACGGAACAGGCAAGGGAATCTTGAATTCACTTTGCTTGCGGAAGGTATACGTAAACTCGGGCTGTTGTGGCTGCTCATTCAAAACGGAACTCTTTTGAATGGCTCCATCCTTTTCTGGGATGAACCGGAGACCAATTTAAATCCAAAACTCTTTGGCCCACTTATAGAGATACTGCTTGTGTTGCAACGTATGGATGTTCAGGTATTTCTCGCCACCCATGATTATGTAATCCTGAAAGAGCTGGATTTGAGAAAGCAGAGTAATGATACCGTCCTTTTTCATTCCCTGTTCAGAGAACAAGAGTCTGGCCTTATTCAGTGCTATTCGACGGATGAGTATCTGCAAATCCACCCGAATGCCATTCAAGATACGTTTCTTGATCTTTTTGACAGAGATGTAAAACGAGACTTGGGGCTTTCAGAGGAGGGATGAGGATGCGTGAGTTTATAGAGTCTGGCTTCAAGGTTACGGTACCTGAAAAAACAAGCTTCCGGTTTTGCGAAAACCCTGCCTATATGGGCCTTTCCGGTCTTGGCGTGAAAGAGATGGATATTGGATGGTGGGAACCTGCCAACAATAGGCTGGTTTTTCTTGAGCTGAAGGGAATCGAAATTTGGAGGAATTTTGACAGGTCAAACGACACTGCCCATGCTCACCTGGTGAAATCTCTTAAAGGAAAGGTGACCGATGTTCTATTAATGCTGGCCGCTGTGTGGGTTGAGACAATTATTGGAAAAGGGCTTAAAAAATCATTACCTGGTCACGCCTGTCAATATCAGGGCGATGGTAGTCTCAAGCTTATTTTTCTTATCGATACGCCAACCTCGCGCAGAGCTCTTCTTTTACCTGTGAAGGATGCCATTAACAGGGAGCTTGCCGGGCGGGTACGCCTTTTTGGCGTGAAGCACATAACGCTCGTGGACTTCGAAATTGCCAATAAGATGGGCCTTCCTGTAGAAAGAGATGTGTGAAGTGGATTTTGGCCATTGGTATTTCAGCCCCGACCACCACCAGCTCTGTCAGGTCGTCGAGACTCAGACCCTTTGGGGCGAGACGACCTGCAGGGTGTGGCTGCCCGGACGCGACTCCGTGGTCCGTGTGTCTGCAGGCAGACTTACTTCTCTGGAGGATTCCGGGACGGGCACCGCTGACGGCATCGCCTATGTGGCCTCTGCAGCACGCGTGGCCGACGCCCTGACTCAGGATGTCCTGCTTGCGCCCATCGAATCCTCGGTAATACCGCTTCCGCACCAAATCCGGGCCCTGTCCCGCGCTATCGCCGGGGATCGTGTGCGTTACCTGCTGGCCGATGAAGTCGGTTTGGGCAAGACCATCGAGGCTGGTCTCATTCTTCGCGAACTCAAGCTGCGCGGGCTGGTCAAGCGGGTACTGGTCATTGCTCCGAAGGGTCTGGTGACCCAATGGGTAAGCGAAATGCGCCTTCACTTCGGGGAAAGTTTTCAGCTTGTCTTACCCGAAGATTTAAAAACTCTACGGCGCATTTCGCCCATTGATGATTTTAGATCGGAAGATTTTAGATTTGAAAATAAAACCTCAAAAAAAATCTGCAATCTCAAATCTGCAATCTCAAATCCATGGACCTTGTTCAACCAGGTGGTCTGCCCCATGGATTCGGTCAAACCAATGGAAAGCCGGCGTGGATGGTCTGCGAAGCAGGTGGCCGAGTATAACCAGGAGCGATTCGAGGACCTGGTCTCCGCTGGTTGGGACATGGTCATCGTAGATGAGGCCCACCGACTCGGCGGAAGCACGGACCAGGTGGCCCGGTTCAAGTTGGGCCAGGGGCTCTCCGAAGCCGCACCGTATTTCCTTTTGCTATCGGCGACTCCGCACCAGGGAAAGACCGATGCTTTTCATCGTTTGCTCTCCCTGATCGATGCCCAAGCGTTTCCCGATGTAGGCAGCGTTACGAGAGATCGGGTCCAACCTTATGTGATTCGGACCGAAAAACGCCGTGCCATCACCGCCGAAGGCAAACCGCTCTTTAAACCGCGAAAAACTGAGCTTGTGCCTGTCTCGTGGGGAGAAGCACATCAAGATCAACGACTCCTTTATGAAGCGGTCACCGAATATGTCCGGGAAGGCCACAACCAGGCCATGCGCGAGAAACGCAGCTACATCGGCTTCCTCATGATTCTGATGCAGCGCCTGGTAGTTTCCAGCACCAGCGCCATCCGCACTACGTTGGAACGTCGGTTGGAGGTGCTCGGAGAAAACAGAACCACTAATGAACACGAATTAACACGAATCAAAGAAGATGGTGAGTCATTTGTGTCTATTGGTGTCCATTCGTGGTTCTCTCCCGACGATTGGGCTGATCTTGACGGGCAGGAGCAGATCGAAACGCTGCTGACCACACGTTTGAAGGCGCTCAAAAACGAACGCGCCGAGGTGAAGCTGCTCCTTGAAGCCGCTACTCGTTGCGAGCAAGCAGGTCCGGATGCCAAGGCAGAAGCGCTGCTTGACTGGCTCTACCGGCTTCAAGCAGATGAAGGCGATCCGGAACTGAAGGTTTTAGTGTTCACTGAATTCGTCCCGACTCAGCAGATGCTGCAACAGTTTCTCACCGAGCGCGGTTTCCCGGTTGTTTGTCTCAACGGCTCCATGGACATGGATGAGCGCAAGAAGGTCCAGGATGCTTTTGCCGAGGACGCACGCATTCTCATCTCCACGGATGCAGGCGGCGAGGGTTTGAATTTGCAGTTTTGCCACGTGGTGATCAATTACGACATTCCCTGGAATCCTATGCGGCTCGAACAACGTATCGGTCGCGTGGATCGCATCGGCCAGACGCATGTGGTGCGCGCCGTTAACTTCGTCTTCGAGGATTCGGTGGAGCATCGAGTCCGAGAGGTGCTTGAAGAAAAACTCGCCGTCATCTTTGAGGAATTCGGCATCGACAAG
This sequence comes from Deltaproteobacteria bacterium, assembly GCA_021159445.1. Lineage (GTDB taxonomy): Bacteria > Desulfobacterota > Dissulfuribacteria > Dissulfuribacterales > UBA3076 > UBA3076. Next base: position 8,496 of record JAGGRV010000562.1, read on the forward strand.
ACTGGAGACGTGCTCGATTCGGCCCAGGCGGGACAAATCTTTGATGACCTGTATGTGGAGGCCATTCTCAATCCGGATGACGTCGACACATCCGTTGACAAGGTCATCACACGTTTACAGGAGCAAGTTCGGGATACACAGGCGAGTTCGTCTGTGCTCGGAGCCAATGAGGAGCTCGAGCCATCCGAAGCCCAACGCCTTATGGCTCACCCTTTGCCGCACTGGGTTGAGCGAATGACGGTGAGCTACCTCAAAGCCCACGGCGGTAAAGCGGAGCGTAAACGACGAACCTGGAATTTGACGTGGCCGAACGGGGAAAAACTCTCTGGGATCGTATTTAGCGGCAAGGAAGCCAACCAAACACCAACCGCCCGCCACTTGACCTTGGAAGACTCACGGATTCGAGGGCTGGCCATGAGACTGCCCCGCTTTGCTCCGGGGCAACCGATTTCTATCGTGACGATTCCTGGAATTAGCGACGAGATTACGGGGCTGTGGTCTCTTTGGCGAAT
>JAGGRV010000346.1 GCA_021159445.1 Deltaproteobacteria bacterium
TAGGCCTTTGTTCCTCCCTGTATTTGTCGTTCATTGAGACAATCGGGGGGTGGATAAAGATGAGGCTTTACGGAACCCGAAGCTCACTCGCATAAATTTCATATATTGACCATGTGCGCGCAAAATATGCGTGAATTAACTCCTCCAGGGGCCGAAACATTTATTTTTCCCTCTTTTTCACAACACATTGAAAATTCCTTGACCTGCAGCTTCCAACAGTGCTACAAAATATGGTATGTGGTGCTAGCGATTTCCTATCAGCTCATGTTTCCCTCTGAAAAGACCGGTGCCCTTTAAAAGACGGTTACGAATTGCTGTACAAATATCTTTTCATCAAAAAGAGTGATAGTAGCACAGGAGATCTCTCACCTTGTTAAGTGCGGGAAACGTGATAGCGCTGATAGGTCTTTTCCTTGTTGTTTTGGCACTATATATAGCTACGCAGCTACTCAAGGACAAGAAAGATCATGGAATAGACCGCCAGCAAACCGCTTATGCCAAGACTGAGCTAAGCACTGTTTCACAGCTGTCTCCGACAACTACGGAGAATCCCAAACAATCTGATGAACTGATAGAAGTGATCGACTGTAGTTCCATTGAGATCCCTAGCCCGGAACGCCCCTATACGGAAATCGATGCGGTATTCATAGACCTCATTAGACAGGGCGTTGAGCTGCCCAGTGCGGCACTCGAGCTTTCCCGACTTCTCCAAGACCCTGATGTGGGGGCAAAACAGGTGAGCGAGGTGGCAAGCACTGATCCAGTGCTCTCGGCCCGTCTCCTCAGAATAGTGAATTCGCCGGCCTTCAGCACAGGCAAGATCAGGTCCTTGCAACAGGCTATAGCACTGCTTGGGTTCAACCAGGTATGGATTTTGGTCAATCAGATGTTGACGGCCCGTTCAATACAACATGTGACCAACCTTGATAACAGAGACATGCGTTCCCTGTGGCGACATGCAGCGGCTACAGCAACATGTGCAAAGCACCTCTTACTGAAACTTGGCTATGTGAAAAGTCCAAAAGGATCAATGGTCCTCACCTGTGCTTTGCTCCACGATATGGGGAAGTTCATTCTAAAGGGATTTGAAACACATCACGTGAATCAAGAAACATTGGTGGACTCGGAGTCCTCCTGTCTTCCTTCAATTATGATGGAAAATGCCTCATTGGGGATTGATCATTGCAGGGCTGGCTTCTTACTGACCACTTACTGGAAGCTGCCTGAAGAGATCTGTACTACCATCGCATACCATCACCACGGTTCCTTCTCTAACTGGGAAGATTGCCCTAAGCACGTAAGAGAACAGGTTCTTCTCGTTGCGGTGAGCGATCTCATGGCAAACATTGCAGGTTACTATGAAGCTAATCCCGTGGCCTGTGAGGTATCTGCCAAACTGACAGATGTCCTGGGATTGAAGGTGCCGGTCCGTGACCTGATTACACGCGAGCTTAAGCGGGATCTCAAGCGTACAGAGATGTTAATCGAGGAAGCAATTGCTTAGACTTGGGTAGGAGACATATTGAAGGACTCTTCATCAGATAGGCGCAAAATGCAGCGCCTGAGTATCAGCATGGAGCTTGAATGTTCCGACGTACATGGCTTTTTTGCCGGCCTGATCTTGGATTTCAGCCCAGGAGGGCTCCAGATCGAAGTACCCAAGGCATGCGATACAGGAACGACTCTTCTACTGTTGCTTTCATTCAAGCCAGCCCTAAAGTTAAAGGGAATCGTGCGCTGGGCAAAAAAGAGGGGCCTAAGCTACAGGCTAGGGGTTCAATTTCTGGATCTCACCTCTGATCAGGAAAGCGTGCTCAGGTCCATAAACCAATCAATTATGTGGCAAACCCTCAAGAGATAGCTGATATGATCCTTTGACAATCGGCACATTAAAGTAAGGGCTTTGCATATAGCTATGTAGGAGGCGGCCGGGGAAAAAACATGCCTCGCACGTTTTTCAAGATCTTGACAATATGGTTTATTTTTCTCCTCTGTTTCATCGGATGCACTTCAAACGAAGCCCCCCAGGTTGAAACAAAGGATAATACAATAAAGCCCGGGGACAGCGGGCCGGTAGTTTGCCGGCTCAAGTGGCTTTATAACACAAGTGTGGCAGGAGAAATCTGGGCCCAGGAATCAGGCATATTCAAGGCCCACGGCCTCACAGTGAAACTTCGCGAAGGCGGTCCGGAACAGGATGCCATAAAGGACCTCGAACTTGGAAGGGCACACTTTGGAGTGGCCTCAGCAGATCAGGTGATCCGGGCCGCTGCCAAAGGTGCCCATGTAGTGGTGCTGGCCCAGATATTCCAGGTCAATCCCCTTCAATGGATCTATGCCAAGGACAAGCGGACCATAGTAAAACCTCAGGACCTGAAAGGTCTTTGTATCGGTGTTACCTACGGCGGTAACGATGAAGCCATATTGTCGGCCCTTTTGAGAATGTACAAAATCGGCCCGGATGACCTGAAGCTCTACGCTGTTCATTACGACTTCAATCCCTTTTGGAAAGGCGAGGTCGAGCTTTGGCCCGTATATCGTAATACTCAGGGGATAATCCTCCAGAAAAAAATGGCGCAAACCGGAAAACAGGCCGGCTTTTTCAACCCCAGCACCTTTGGAATTCGATTCGTGGCTAATTCCCTCATAACCTCAAAAAAAATCTACAGCGAGCAGCCACAACTGGTCCGAGTCTTTACAGAAGCCGTTCTGGAGGGCTGGAGAGATGCAATGGACTCAGTACTGGAGCTCAAAGTGGCCGAAACGATTCACAGGCTTGATCCGGAAACCCCTGTATCTGTTATACAGCAGCAACTTGCTGAAACCAGGGCACTTGTGGTTCCTAAAAGCCCCAAGGCCATCGGGACGATTGACACCAAGGCATGGAAACAGACCGCGGAGATCCTCATAACACAGGGCCTGATCTCCCAGGAGGTAGATATCACCTCTCTGCTGGCAGGACCTCCTCCTTGAGCATGCAGCAGGCTATGCGGCTGATGGGCCTGCCGTCCGAGTCGTAGGAGATATTCCCAGGGTGGAGTATTTTGTTTAACACACAGCCTTCGGGAATCTGAAGTGAGAAAAGGTCGCACTCCCTTATGGGAGGACGCTCCTTGAGCACACCGTCCACAATCTCCATGGAGTGTATTGGATAGTCTTCACATAGAGGGCACGTGTAAACCCTGCCGTTAGGGAACACAAAGTAATTATCAGCAACAAGGCCTGCACAGGCAAAAGGCTCATCAGGCTTTAAGAACACCTTGGGATATGTCACATGCACACCCTTTTCAGCGACCTTGCCTGCAACATCCGGGACAACTGCCTCCCATTCTTCCCGGCTGAGCTGAAGGGATGTCTCGCCCTTCCTGGCAGGTTTGCCCCTGATACCTATGACCTGTATAAAAAAGCGCTTCACTCCCAAGTCTGTCAGGAGCGGCGGCATATTAACAAGGTCGTGGATATTCATACGGCTTGCCGTAAAGATAAGGCTTACCCCGAATCCCTTCTCTAATGCCCGTCTGATCCCGGAAGTGCATATATCGAAGACCCCTTCTCCCCTGATGAAGTCATTGACTCCCGGATGGGAGCCATCAAGGCTGAAACTGAAATAATCCAGATCCTCAGGAGAAACCCTGTCAAGGATATCATTGAAGAGATAACCATTGGTATCCACTGTTATGGAGGCATAGCCCAAACGCCTCGCCTCTTTGATACCATGGGGCAACGCAGGGCTGAGCGTAGGCTCTCCGCCAAGAAATATGACATTCGTATTATTTAGTGATTTAAGGATTTGGTGATTTGGTGATTTGGTGATTTGGTGATTGTCTGCAAAGATAGCCAGCCACCCGGCCAGAGTCCTTTCATCCAGGATCTGTTTTCCATGCTGTTCCGGGTTGATATAGCAATGGCGACAACGGAGATTACACTGAGTGAGTATGTGAAAGAAGAGATTGCGCGTGTTGGACTGGAACTGGACTGTTCTACGTTCTATTTTCATAAATTTTCAAGTGTATACTTATACAGAAGGCTGTCCCTCCAGTAGGATTGTGCCGGATCAGAAAAAAACATCTTAAAAAGGGCCAGGCTCTCTTTTCTCTTAATTCCTCCAAGTATCTCGATGCGGCTCTCGGCATAGAGATTGTCATTAAAGAAACCACCAACTGTCCCGGCCGCGCCGGTCATGGGTATTGAAAAATCCAGGCCTGTTGCCCCGCCCATGACATCTTCGTATGCATAAACTATCCTCTTGATGCCGTTGAGGGTAAGGGCCCCAAGACACATAAGGCATGGCTCAAGATTGCAGTATGCGGTGATGCCTGCATCATCTCCATGCCCCAGTGGACATCCCCTTTCAAACCAGTCCCTCAGGGCACACACCTCGGCATGATCAAGCTCGTTCATATCCCCCGGCATGGTATGTGATCTAGCCCCTGTTCCAACAATTGTATCTCCAGAGACCAGGACGCACCCTACTGGAAAGTCACCCTTTGCCAAGGCACTTTCCGCCAGATCCAGTGCCTTAGACATCCATTTTCCGTGATTCAGAATCCTTTGTTCCCCAGCCATTTCTTGATACTCTCTTCAAGGGCAAAACCAGCGTCTGTCTCGCATACTATTTTTTCCTGCAACAACCTTAGCCCATTTTTCTCAAGCTTACTATCAAGCCGTTTACAGATATAATTCACACAGATAACGTGCCGGGCAGGAATCCCGCAGCCCCGCTCCCCAAGAAACCAGCAACCTGTCTCATCCCAGGGTGATGAAGGAAGGCTACAACCCATCAGGAGATTAATTAGAAGCAAAATCACGTCAAAACGGTCCTCTATGCCTCTTCCGCAACAGCTCCCTCCGTCATTGACAGCGCAATCAGTACACTCGGCAACAAGTCCTATCCTCTTCATCTGAACCCATGATTGCTGAATAGCCTGCCGGTAAGTCTCATGTAAAGACTGAATTGTCCTATCAGACAACAACTCCCTGCCATAGACACGAAAAAGCCTCTCCGCACACCGGATCTTTTCAAGAATCGGATAACCGGTGCCTATAAGCAGCCTCACAGGATATTTGTCAATCATCTGCCGTTTTCCCACAACCTACCGAACTGTAAGCGTTTACAGGGTGCTGCAGATGCGAGGCGTACGGATACGCAGACGTACTTCCTGTACTTCAAGTGCCCGACAACAAAGCAGATGCGGTGCCCTGTGAATGCTTACGAACAACTTAATCACTATACAACCAATCGGGCAAGGACTTCCCTGCCCATCCTCCAGATTGACTTCTATAGATAGACGGTATACAAGTATTCCCAAGCAAGAGGAGAATGTTGTGAAAGATAAATCACTCTATGCCCAGGCAGGCGTAGACATAGATAAGGCTAATGAATTAGTAAAAAGGATACGGCCGATGGTCGCCTCCACCTTCAAGCGTGGAGTCCTTACGGAAATCGGCGGCTTTGCCGGACTTTTTGCGCTTGACCTTGATCGCTACCATGAGCCTGTCCTGGTCTCTTCAACTGACGGCGTAGGGACCAAAATCAAAATCGCCGCCATGTGCAACATGCATAAGACCATTGGGATCGACCTCGTTGCAATGTGTGTTAACGACATACTAGTATGCGGGGCCAACCCACTGTTTTTTCTGGACTACTTTGCCACAGGCGAGCTGGATCCTGAAAAAGCAACAGATGTCATAAAGGGCATTACAGATGGATGCAAAGAGGCAGACTGTTCCCTTATCGGCGGCGAGACTGCTGAAATGCCCGGGTTATATGCAGAAAATGACTATGACCTTGCAGGATTCGTTGTTGGGGTCGTGGACAGGGACAAGATCATCGACGGCTCCGAAATAGGTGTAGGCCAAGTGATGATAGGCCTGTCATCAACCGGACTCCATAGCAACGGGTTTTCCCTGGTGCGAAAAATCTGTTTTGAAAAACTCGGGCTTGCCGTCTCGGAAAGGGTGCCCGAGATCGGAAAACTTAGCCTGGGAGAAGTGTTACTGACACCCACAAAGATATATTCCAGTACAATCAACCATCTGCTAAAGCAGCAACGAATCACCGGCATGGTACACATTACAGGTGGCGCTTTCCTGGATAACATACCCAGGATACTCCCTAAATCCTGCCGGGCAGTGATCAAAAAGGGCAGTTGGCCAATCCCACCCATCTTTCAGTTCTTACAGGAAAAAGGCAACATATCTGAAGAAGAAATGTTCCGGACATTCAACTGCGGTATCGGTATGGTACTCATAGTGCCCGAGGCCGACGCACAGGACCTGCTTTTCCAGACCCATGCACTTGACGAACAGGCCTTTGTTATCGGTCATATAGAAGAGAGAAAGCCTGAAAAACCGCCGGTGGTTTTCCAAAATTAGGAATGCTTTCAGCAGAATCATAATGATATTGGTAAGTGCTTGCTTGATTGGCCTTTCCTGCAGATACGATGGGGAAAGCAGGCCCGATGTTCGGCTGATAGAAAAACTAAGGGGAATTTGTGTTGTGCCTGTTTGCCCTGAACAACTGGGTGGCCTTACGACCCCCAGACCTGCTGCTGATATCTATTATGGAAACGGCATAGATGTCTTAAATGGTCAAGCAAGGGTCTTGACTATAGATGGACAAGATGTCACAGAGGCATTTAAGCAGGGCGCTGAGCAAACTGTCTTCCTGGCAAACACCTTGGGTGTTAAGCACTGCTTTCTAAAAGCAAGGAGTCCTTCTTGTGGTATAACCGCACAAATTGGGGTCACTGCGGCAAAACTACTTCTAGAGGGTTTTGAAATTGAAGAAGTAGGCTAGAACTATTTAGCCCCCTGCCCTACCTTGTCTATTACCCTTTCGCGCAATTCCTTCCCAACCTTGAAAAATGGCAACTTTTTCGGTGATACCGAAATATTTTTACCGGTCTTGGGATTTCTGCCAGTGTAAGAATCATATTTCCTTATTTTGAAACTCCCAAAACCGCGAATCTCCACTCCGTCTCCCTGCACTAAAGCCTCGGTCATGGCATTAAAAACTTCGTCGACCACGAACTCTGCCGATTGACTATTCAGTTCTGCCTCTTCTGAAAAAATTTCTATGAGATCTGATTTGTTCATCTGAATCCTCTTCTTTCTCTAGAACCATTTACAAAACCCCAAATTTTATTAAAGAGCAAGGCAACTACTGGGCAAACCCTGGAAGTCCCCGTGAGAGAATCAGTTAAGAGGAAAAACTCTCGTGGGTGACAAGAAATGACGTTTTGATAAATGCTTCTGAAGACTGATGTTGCATTTTTTGCTTTGTTCCCGGGAAGTTGCTATTAAATACAGGTATATTAATATCAGATCAAGGTTAACTTTGGCAAGTCTATAAAGGCAAAAAATATTTATTCCTATTCAAAAAACGCCATGTTCAAAAAATGGATTAAAAAAATACCAGACCCATCTGATCAATCCGATCCTGTTCAGGAAAATGGCATGGAATCCGGGACACCGCGTCTTGGGCTCTTTAAGCGCCTGAAGGAACAGATGGGAAAGACCAGAGGCGGGTTTGTCCGACAGATGGACCAACTACTCCTTGGGCGGCAGGATATAGATCCTGAGCTCCTGGACGAACTGGAAGAACTGCTAGTTATGGCAGATATGGGGGTAACCACTGTCCAGAATATTTTTGAAAAGCTGCGCGCTGAAGTAAAGAAAAAGGAGCTTCAGGACCCCTTGGCTCTGAGAAAGCGACTTAAAAAGCAGATCGCAGATTTGCTTAAAGTGCCTTCGACTAAAATCACATGGACACCCAGCCCCTTTGTAGTCCTGGTAATTGGTGTAAATGGTGTTGGGAAAACCACGACCATTGCCAAGCTTGCTTACAGGCTGAAGCAAGAGGGCAAGAACGTCCTTCTTGTGGCGGCAGATACATTCAGGGCCGCCGCAGTAGAACAGCTTGAGACCTGGGGAAAACGCATCGATGTACCGGTTATAAAGCACAGTGCCGGATCTGACCCGTCGGCAGTGACTTTTGACGGCATGGAAGCCGCCATTAAGAAAGATGTCGATGTAGTGATCGTAGATACTGCAGGGAGATTACACACAAAAGTCAACCTTATGGAAGAGCTTAAAAAAATCCGCAGGGTAATCTCCAAAAAAGTCAAGGAAGCCCCTCATGAAGTCCTGATAGTGCTGGACGCAACTACAGGTCAAAACGCAATCTCCCAGGCCAACCTCTTTGGCGAGGCTGTCGGAGTCACGGGGATAGCCCTTACCAAACTGGACGGCACGGCAAAAGGCGGGATTGTTGTGAGCATCGCCGACCAGATGCAGATCCCCATCCGATTCATAGGCATTGGTGAAAAAATGGAGGACCTTCGACAGTTTGACCCTGAAGAGTTTGTAGAGGCCATATTTGCTGAGGGTTAATGGAAAAAATCCGCAGGCTCTGCGGTGAACTATTACGACGTAACCGTTCACACTCCCTGGCAGCCGATAGGCTTTTGCAGGGTTTCAACCGCGGGCAGATTGCACCAAAATGCGTATTCCCAACGGATTATGCTTTGAAACCTGAAAAAGGCTGTTGGCTGTCAGGGGGGAAAGTGAATAATTACATTACGACCGTGCGAGACAAACCCCTTCCCTATACATCCTCAATCGCTTTTTTAGTTTCCAACGCGATCTTTAGCGCCTCATTTGTCTGGATCACCAGGACCTTTACCTCGCTGTTCGGGGTACTGATCTCCCGGATACTGCCGCCAGGGGCGGCATTCTTGTTTGTATCGATTTCAATGCCGAGCCTGATCAGCCCCTGACACGATTTCTCCCGTATGAGTGGTGCATTTTCACCTACTCCTGCCGTAAAAATGATGGCATCAACACCTTCAAGGGCCGCAAAATAGGCACCGATGTATTTCTTTATCCGGTAGGTGTAAATA
>JAGGRV010000611.1 GCA_021159445.1 Deltaproteobacteria bacterium
CTTTTCAGCATTATCTTGCTAAAATAACATCAACAACTGGTGTTAATCCAAACCAAAAAACAGACGTGATAAATAAATCCCGCTCCCTATAATGATTCTAAAGTTTTACTCTATTTGTTGTCAAGATAAACCAATCCATCCCACATCTCCCCGGGCGGATTCTCTCTATACTTCTCACATAATTCCAGATAAAAAATCGAGGGTCCGTCTTTGTTATGGATCTCCATTGACTCATTAAACCCTTTGATTGCCTCTTCCCAGGATTGCCTCCTGAAGGCATTCAGGGCTATGTTAAAAATCGCGCAAAGACCTCTTTGTTGTTCACTGGATTCTCCTATACGGCATATTAACTCGTATACCACAACAGGTTTTGATTTCCCAATCAAAAGGAATTTCCCAAGCTCTCTTGTCAGGAAGCCATCAACCTGATACAGCACCTCTTCTGATAACACTATTCGTGTACCCAGGTATTTATTCAGGCCCTCTACCCTTGACGCCGTATTGACGATGTCTCCGATTGGAGTGTACTCATAATGGTTGATTGCACCAATATTACCAAGCAACATATACCCGGAGTGTAAACCGATGCGAGTTGGAAGCTTTAAATTGTCGTGAAACTGATTGAACTCTTGCACTGCTCCGGCAATATCAAGTGCTGTGAGGCAGGCCTGAGTCCTGAGAGAAGAATCAGGCTGTGCCGTGGCCCATATTGCCAACATAGAATCTCCAATAACGTCTGATACGACCCCTTTGTGCAACTTTACCGGCTCAAATAAAGCTTCCCAATATTTATTCATAAAGCTGCTTAGTTCTTTGGGCTCCATGTTTTCCGATAAAGTGGTATATTTTTCAGCATCTGTAAACAAACAGATCCCATAGACCATGTGGCTACTTGATTTGATATATGTCATGTTTTTCGCTAACTGGTCCACTACCTTATCCGGCAGGTAATATCCAAAGGCCTTTCTGATATTTTGACGTTCCTTGTTCACTTCAAAATATTTCCATAAGACAGTGCCGAAGTAAGCTACAGGCACCTGGAAAAACAAAGGGATAACCAGCGGATACCAGCTTCCGGTGTGCTTGAACTGATAATGGGCAGCAGCCAGATAAAGTAAGCTCAGGCCGGTCACACTGAATGCGGCAATGGCAGCGGGTAAGAAAAAACACACAATCCCGAGCACTACTCCCCAGACTAAAATAAAGGCAAGATGCGCACGAAAATCAAGTGGCTGAACAGACATATCCTCTAACAGGTTTGCAAAGGCACTGGCTGCTATTTCAACGCCACTGATATCTAATCCGCTTGCCTGAGAGAAAACTGTGTGGAAACCGTCTTTCTGTTCCGGCCATAAACGCCTTGAAAGTCCAACAAATACAGCTTTGCCGTCAAGATCAAGTTGTTCTAGATATTCAGTTGAATTATTCCCGGATTGCAGTAATTGATGATAGGAAATAGTTGTAACCGTGCCGGGAGGACCATAAAAATTCAGGTAACGACTTATGTCGCCTTGATACATCCTTATAAGTGATTTAAGGACCTGCCTTCTTTTTATATCTACAGATAATGAACTTGAATTCTGAAGCTCGTCTAACATCTTCTCTGCAATCAACGGGTTTTTGTTAAAGATATCTCTCAGGACACGGATAAGGTTTTCTACGCCTTTTGAGGAAATTATAAGGTCCTTGTCATGAGGCAGCCTATCTGCTTGAGATGGACTAACTCTTCCCAACAAACGGATAAACTCATCGTACACATCCAATGCGAAAATCTGGAAAACCACGACCGGCAGAGTCGGCGTATCTCCGGCGCCTGTCTTGAACATCCAGTACTGGCTTACCCTGACAGGTACTTTAGGTAATGGAAAAGGTGCCAAGGCAACCGCAGATCGTGCAAGAGAAGGGATTGGCGGCACCAGTCTCTCTATATCCAAGTCTCCTGTATGCGTCCCCTCTTCATCAGTTAAAGAAATCTTCTCTTTTTTAAGGTATTCACATAAGACAACGTTGCCTGCATTCTTGATCGCTTCGGCAAACAAATTGTCGTGCTCAGAGGAACGGGGCTGGTCGAAAGTCATGTCAAAGGCAATTACCGCGGCGCCTTTTCTGACCAGGCTTTCAATTAGCCGGGCATGAAGAGAGCGAGGCCATTTATCAGGCCTTATTGGCAGGTTTAAATTATCAGCAGAGACCTTGTCCACGGTCACTACTACGACTTCAGAAGGGGATTCCCTCATTCCCCTCAGCTTGAACAATAAATCCAGGCCGATGTTTTCCTCCAGATCAAGACCGCAGGGAATGAGGGTTGCTGCCATCCCCAACATGCCAATCAGCAACCCCACGATTAATGCCTTAGACAGACGTGACATCCTCTTTATACCCAAATTGAGCTATTAGCCTTTAGCTGTTAGCGATTAGCTGTTAATTTACTGCTGTTTTCCAAAGAGGTTACTAACACCTAATAGCTAGTGCTTGAACGAAAATCATCTAAATTACAGTTTTTCTGTCATTGCGAGGGAGGAACGACCGAAGCAATCTCCTGAAAATACATGGATTGCTTCGTCGTTCGTTCCTCACTCCTCGCAATGACGGCTCGGAACCAGGGGTTTTCGTTCAGGCACTAGCTAATAGTAAACGGTCATATTTTGAGATTTCTTTATTATGTTTAGGGGCTACCCACTTCGCTACCCTAAACGACAAATTGTAGGTTGGGTTAAGCCGTCGGTCTGCAACTAATTTTGTTGGGTTCGCTAATTTTGCGGTGATCTCAGCGCATTGAGGTTCTGTTAAGTCAGGCGAACCCAACAAAAATGATGGCTATAACCGCTTAACCCAACCTACAACTAAACGCTGATGGCTAACAGCTAAACGCTCAATTCTATAAATTGATGTTGTAACGGGCAATCTTGTTGAGCAGGCCCTGGCGTGTTAAACCAAGCATCCTGGCAGCCTGAGAACGGTTGCCGCGTGTCTTCTGTAGAGTTTCAGAGACGATTCGCTGCTCGATTCGCTCGGTCACTTCCTTCAGTGTCCCATCAGCCTCCCGTATTAAAATACCCTTTTCCGACAAGGCTTTAATTTTCTCTGAAAGGTGCTCTTCACCAATCTCCCGCTCCTTCCCTGCCAGGGTCACGGCCCTCTCGATCTCGTTCTCAAGCTCTCGCACATTGCCTGGCCAATCGAACCGTGAGAGAAGATCCATTGCATGAAGCGTTAATCGAGCAGCAGGCCTTTTTAACTTCTTAGTAAACTTTTTTAGAAAGTGAGTAGCTAATAGGGGAATATCCTCTCTTCTTTTCCGTAGAGGTGGAAGTGTAACCGGGAATACACTGATACGATAAAAAAGGTCCTCACGGAAGTTTTTCTTTTTCACCTCTTCTTCAAGGTTACGATTCGTAGAAGCAATAAGCCGCACATTTATATGGATTTGACGGTTGCCGCCAACCGGCCTGAGCTGGCCTTCCTGAAGGACCCTGAGCAATTTGACCTGCATGGCAGATGACATCTCTCCGATCTCATCAAGAAAGACAGTCCCCCCGTTAGCCTGCTCAAAAAGCCCCTTCTTATCTGCAATAGCGCCAGTAAAGGCGCCTTTGACATGACCAAAAAGCTCGCTTTCTAAGAGATTTTCGGACAATGCGCCACAGTTTTCCACTACAAAGGGCTTGTCCTTCAATGGGCCATTATAATGAATTACCCTTGCAATAAGTTCTTTCCCAGTCCCTGTCTCTCCCTGGATCAGCACAGAGGTTGTTGTATCAATAACCTTGTCAATAAGGTCAAATACCAGGCGCATTGCAGGGCTTGAACCAATGATCCCCTGGAGGTTGAAAAGGTCCTGCACATCCGACTTGAGCATACGATTCTCCTGCTCAAGAGAACTGGCATATTGCTTGAGTTCGCCATAAAGCCTTGCATTCTCAATAGAGATGGCAATCGTTCCCGAAAGGATTTCCAGCAACCTTGCTTCCTTATCTGTAAATTCTCCTTCAAGTTTGTTTAATGCATAGAGGACTCCTAACAGCCCCTTACGAGTTCGCAATGGTATGCAGATCATGGACTTAGTGACAAAGTCTTCCTTGTGGTTGAGCCCTTTATAGAATCGGTCATCCTTGGAGACATCAGGAATGATGACCGGCCGATTTTCCCGCAACACCCAACCAGCCACACCCAGATGGCCCGGAAACCGCATCTTTTGCATCCTCATATAACCTCTATCTTTTTTGTCTTCCACGGTCTGGATGAAATAGAACTCGTTCCGGTCCGCATCATGGAGAGCTATGGATGCGCCTTCTATATGGAAAACGGCTTTGATCTTGGCCATGATACTCCGGAGCATCTCATCCAGATCACGTATGGCATGAATTGATGTAGATGCCTCATATAATAGACTGAGATCTTCCTTTGTGAACGAGTCCTCTTGCCTTATTTCTTCCATCCGGTCTCCCTAGTCAGTTGTAATCAAAGAGATCGTCAAATAGTTGAGTCGTTGAGTCGTTGAGTCGAAAAATAAGTATGTTAAATCAGTATATTAGATCCTCAACTACATCAAGTGTCCAATTTTTGTGCAAACGATATAAATTTAAACAATAATAACCACTTAACTAATCAACTACTCAACCACTTAACGAGGTCTGAATTAAAGAATCAGTACTCTCAAAAAAACATAGTGTCAACTGAATTTACATCATATCTATAAAAATGTATATCAGCTTTACAAGAAGTATTGCCCTTTCTTCATTTTGGAACGTATTCTGGGAGGCAAATTCAAATTAAATTATATCGGTAAATCCATATGTTATACTCAAAAGTCGTCCAATAACTACTGTCATTTCTCCAATCTGGCACAATATTCGCTTAATACAAAGATCGTCAAATAGTTGAGTCGTTGAGTCGTTGAGTCAAAAAATAAGTATGTTAAATCAGTATATTAGACCTTCAACTACATCAAGTGTCCAATTTTTATACAAACGATATAAATTCAAACAATAATAACCACTTAACTAATCAACCACTTAACGAGGTCTGTAATAAGATTTTTAAAAAACAGGAAAAGGAGAAGAAGACAATGGAAAAAGTCAATGAACAGATGGGAATGGGATGGTTACCTGATCTACCTGATTACAGGGATTACACATCAGAGCATAAAGAGATTAAGCCTATGCTTGAGAAAATGAAGGTGAGTGAACCGGAGAAAATAAGCTTATCGTCCTCCGCAGACTTGAGGTCATGGTGTCCCCAGATTGAGAATCAGGGCTCATTAGGATCGTGTACAGCCCAAGCCGGGGTTGGATTGATAGAATATTATGAAAGGAGGGCCTTTGGAACATACATTGATGCATCCAGGCTTTTCCTCTATAAAACCACACGAAATCTTTTGGGTTGGGCGGGAGATACCGGCGCCTTTTTGCGAGCCACAATGGGTGCAATGGTACTTTTTGGGGTCCCCCCTGAAAAGTACTGGCCTTATACGACCAAAAAGCCATCACCTGTAGCCCCTCCGACAGCTCACTTTGATATGGAGCCACCCGCTTTTTGCTATGCCATTGCACAAAGCTATCAGACCATAAAATACTACAGGCTTGATCCTCTTGGGACCCCATCAGCAACGGTCCTCCAAAGAATTAAGGCCTTCCTTGCAGCCAATATGCCCTCAATGTTCGGATTTACCGTTTTTAGTTCTATAGGACAGGGAAGGACTACTGGAAAAATTCCATTTCCGTGTCCGGGTGAAAGGATACTTGGAGGTCATGGGATCGTAGCAGTTGGATATGATGACTCAATGAAGATCAAGAATTCCGTATGTGGAAAAGAGACAACAGGAGCATTTTTGATCAGAAACTCCTGGGGTACAGCATGGGGTGATAGTGGTTACGGCTGGTTGCCATATGAATATATTCTGCGTGGAATGGCCAGAGACTGGTGGACAATCATTAGGAAAGAATATGTCTCTACCAAACAGTTTGGATTCTAGTTGTAGAACCTTGGACAGGGAGCGTAATTGCTCCCTGTCTATTGAGTTCTGAGCCGGCACTCTCTAGCGATAAGAAAACGGTTTTGCGACCCTGTATATCCAGCAAAAAAGAGGTTGGAGTAAAAAAATGTTTGTCAACTGCAATCAAGCTATTGAAATAGCCAAAACGAAAATAAAGCAAACCGAAGCTCAGCGAAATATTGCGTATGCCTCTTGGAGTGATGCATCCTTGGGGCAGCCGATTTTAGTAAAGGATGTATTTAAAGCCCCATCTTATTGGATTGTTCCTCTTGTGATTAAGGAGCAGGTGGCTGGATTTGTGAGGATACTGGGAACCGGTAAAGTAACTGCCATCGGAAGTTTTGGAGAGTAAAAGCCTTGTCATACTATTTTCACTGGTTCAAATGCAGCATAACCGTTCAGGGGGTTACAACGCCCATTTTACCCCAACCTACCGAACTGTAAGCGTTTACAGGGTACTGCAGATGCGAGGCGGAGGGTACGCAGACGTACTTCCTGTACTTCAAGTGCCCGACAACGAAGCAGATGCGGTGCCCTGTGAACGCTTACAATGCAGCTATCACTTATGAGTGACAACAGGCCGGAAATCTACGAAGGCTTTCATGCAATCATCAAGCAGTAAAAGTCTTTCGCGCCAGATCTTGGCCTTGCCGGTCAGGCACACTTCCCTGCTCTGTTCATTAATAAAACTCAAGTCTATTTTAAGCGCCTTTTTAACCAACGGGTCTTTCAGGTATTCGGCCCATTCGATGATTACTACGTTTTTCCCATCAAAATAGTCTTCAAGTCCGATCTCTGTAATGTCTGCATGGGGACCAAGCCGGTATAGGTCCACATGAATTAAAGGCAAGCGACCGTTCAGGTGTTCGTGGATTATGGTAAAGGAAGGGCTTGTCACCTCCTTTTCCTCTATTCCAAGGCCGGAGGCTGTTGCCTTGGTCAGACTTGTTTTCCCAGCTCCCAGATCTCCTGACAAAAGGAAGAGGTTCCCTGGTTCAAGCACCATTGACAGGCAATTTCCCAATGCATTAGTGGCCTCTATACCCTTAAGTGTGTACCGTAGCCTCACAGTATAAGCCTCCGCCGGATAAGCACAATGGCAACCCAGGCACAGAAAACGGATAGAATTATTGTGACCAGTGCGTGGATAGGCCAATCAGGCCCGATCCGACCGTAACAGAGCATACGTGAAAGGTTGACCGCATGAGTCAAGGGCAAGGCTAGTGAGATTTTCTGTATAACCGGATTCATGGCACTTATGGAGAAAAAGATGCCTGAGAACAGGAACAGCGGTGTTATGAAGAGTGAAGTAAAATAATTAAAGAATTCGTAATCGCTGGCCAGGGCAGTCATTATGAGCCCAAGGGATGCAAACAGGATCCCTTCCAAAAAGAGCATAGGGATAAGGGCCAATATCCACGGAGAGGGAATCAGGCCAAAAAGCGGGAGGGTTGCAAGCATTATGAGCCCTGAAATGATGCCCTTGGTTGCCGCCCAGACAATCTCTCCCAGCGCAAGCTCCTCAACGCTCACAGGAGTCATGAGGATGGCCTCGTAGGTCCGCTGGGTAGTGAGTCTGGTGTAGGAGCCATACATAGTTTCAAAAGAAGCGCTGTACATGACTGCCGAAGCCACCAGGCCCGGACCTATGAACTGGAGGTAGGTAACTCCCTCTATCTGCGGTATTTGCCTCCCTAGGCCGAAACCCATTGCCAACAGAAAGAGGAATGGCTGGCCCAGGTTTCCTATCAAGCTGGCCCATACGTGCTTTCGCCATACCCTGGCATTTCTCAGCCATACCTTATAAAAAAGAAGCCACATCAGTTCTCTCTCAGGATCCTTCCTGTCAGCTTTAGAAACAGATCTTCCAAATTTGCCGGCCGTTTACTGACATGACTGAGGGTAATGGCCATGGTCTCAAGCTCATCACATGGTTCATGGGCATATATGAAGAGCCTGTCTGCTACCCTCTCGATATCCACCTTGCAGGAGCGTAAGGTTTCCTTCAGGGCATCAAGTTTTTCCGGGCTGTCCGCCACTTCAAACACTTCCGATCCTATCATATCTGCCACCATTTCTCCGGGGTCCCCCTGTGCAACTATTTTCCCTTCATCCAATATCAACACCCTGTTGGTCAGACGGGACACCTCCTCCATATAGTGGCTGGTAAGGAGCATAGTAGTACCCTGGGATCTCAGGTCCTCAAGCCGCTCCCATATCAGGTGTCTGGCCTGGGGATCAAGGCCTATAGTGGGCTCATCAAGGATTAGCAACTCCGGCGCATTTATCAAAGCCCTTGACAAAAGAAGACGCCTTCGCTGACCACCTGAAAGATGTTGAATGATCTCATCACTTCGATTTTTCAAGGCAAAAAAACCGAGGAGATCATCTGCTCGCTTTCTGGCTATAGAACGGTCTATTCCAAAATATGCGGCATAGACAAGAAGGTTTTCAAATACAGTCAGATCCGGGTCCAGGTTGTCTCCCTGAGACACCACACCTATCCTCGATTTTACGTGTTTCAATCGTTCAGGGATGGATTCACCAAAGATGCTGATTTCACCTGAGGTGGACCGGACAAGGCCCAGGAGCATATATATGGTGGTAGTCTTTCCAGCCCCATTAGGGCCGAGCAGCCCCAGACACTCTCCGGGGTATATACAGAGGTCGAGATCCTTAACCGCCACCCTGTCTCCGAATCGCTTTGTGAGATTTCGGATTTCTACAATGGGAGGTTTGGCTGTCAATGTCATGGCAATTATTGTAATCGTTCATTCCTCGACTGCCAAGGATCGCAGGCCTATATCTATTTCGGCAACCTGGAAATGATAAAAAAACGGCCTTAAACCGACCTGGGAAAAAACCGTACGCCTCGCAT
>JAGGRV010000627.1 GCA_021159445.1 Deltaproteobacteria bacterium
AGTTATTTTGCACAATTATTCGATGCCTGCGATGTCTTGAAGATAGGCAGTAACTATTCGAAAATTATACGAATTACAATAATACTCTGTTTTTATTGATAATTTTTGTTTAAGCGAAAATAATGCCAGAATTTTATGCTACTTATATAGCTATCTGATATAATTGAATAAATTATTTTTCGAAAACTTAAGTAATAAAACAATCGAGATTTGTGACTACGACCAAGGAAAAGCTCGGGGTTAAGTGGAAAGGGCGTGAGGTGATCGGAGGGGATGGAAGTTATGAACTGAGGGAATCTACAGCACCTTACAAGGGCATTTTGGGGCATGAAAATGGCAGTTTAAGACTTCAAAACGCGTATTCTTGGAATAAAATCCAATGAATGTCAACAACATAGCTTGGTCCGACCCGGCCGAAATCGGCCGAGAAACAAGGCCTTCGACACCCTGAAAAAGGGTGATTCGATCCACACCCGCTATACGGAAGCGATCGCCATTTCAGTGGAAAAACCGTGAACCCTACAACCTGAGTAGTTACTTCCGGACTTGAATGGAGATGAAGAACTTGAATAGCCCAAAAAATCTAATGTGCATGCGTGGCTTGATCCAGTATATCCGCAACCCATTTGTTGAGGCTTTTACCACCTAGGTTAAATAATTATTTTTAATAATAACAGTTAGTTATTAATAAAAATGAGACCTCGTTATGGTATATTTATGTCATTAAAACAAATTATAACGAAGACCTATCATATTTATACTACACCAGTTGCTTACAAAACTCAAAAATGCATTTGCCCATTGTTGTAGGTCTCTTTATTTAAAAAATCACCGCTATGTTTTGGTCTGATAATGCCACCGGTGAAATAATTCTTAGATGAAATATTTAGAAAGAGGTTTTTTCTTTAAATAAAATTCTCTGTTCTCTCTATGCCTCAAAAAACCCCGGGGGTTGGGGCAGAGCCCCAACAGCAATATTGTCAGCGACTTAAAATGATGGTGATTGATAGAGAAAAAATAATAAAACGACAATCATTTGACGTATTTTAATTTGAAAAATTCACGGTGAAATAAAGTGGAATACAACACCCATTCTCAAAAAGGTAAGGAACGGGGGATATGGTTTGTTTACATCTTCAAGGCTTCTACCCAACCTCCTTTTTTTCATTGCAATTATCCTCAGGCCGACAATATAATCCCCTGTTCATATTGGGATAGTCGGCGGAAACTATGACTCGGGAAAAAATGCTCACTGTAAACACCCAGGTGCTTTTTGCGGCCCTGAAAAAACTGCGGGATGCCTTTACCGACCTGTTGCCTATTATCCTGGTTATTGCCTTTTTTCAGCTTGTTGTGCTAAGGCAGCCGTTGCCGCTGTTGGGCGAGGTGGTCCTGGGCGCCCTTCTGGTTGTGACAGGGTTAAGCCTGTTTATTCAGGGGCTTGAGATGGGCCTGTTTCCCATCGGCGAGGCAATGGCGCATGCCCTGGCTCGTAAGGGAAGCGTTTTATGGCTGTTGTCTTTTGCCTTTGCCCTCGGTTTTTCAACCACTGTGGCGGAACCCGCTCTTATTGCCGTGGCTGGAGAAGCAGCCAAAATAGCCAGTCAGGCCAACCTAATTGATCCAGGCGAAGAATCACTTCGGGGATATGCCCTGGGCCTGCGGCTGACCGTGGCCTTCTCCGTGGGCCTGGCCATCCTGGTCGGGGTGTTGCGCATTATCCTGGGCTGGCCTGTCCATTACCTGATTATAAGCGGCTACGTTATTGTGATGCTGATGACGATAATCGCGCCGGAAGAAATTATCGGCCTGGCCTATGACGCCGGCGGTGTCACCACATCCACTGTAACCGTGCCTCTGGTAGCAGCCTTGGGAGTCGGGCTGGCCTCAAGCATTAAGGGCCGCAGCCCGTTGTTGGACGGCTTCGGGCTTATCGCCTTTGCCTCCCTGCTGCCCATTATATTTGTCATGGGCTATGGGCTGATAGTTTTCGGTTGACAAACAGGAGCGCTACAAATGGCTTTTTTTATTGATTTTGCCAAAATACTGCTTGCCACCTGCCGGGATGTGCTGCCGATCATTGTCCTGATAACCTGCTTCCAATTGCTGGTATTGCGTCAGCCTATTCCGCACCTGCGTCGTCTCATTATTGGCGGAGTGTATGTGGTTATAGGACTGGCCCTGTTTCTTGCCGGGCTTGAAAAGGCCTTGTTTCCCCTTGGTAAAATAATGGCCGCCCAGTTGTCGGATCCAACTTTCATTTACTGCTCGGAAGCGGCTGTTGCCCAAGCGGACTGGAAAGCCTACGGCTGGATTTATCTTTTTGCCGCCATGGTCGGCTTTGCCACCACCATTGCCGAACCAGCGCTCATCGCGGTTGCTTATAAGGCCAATGAGGTGTCCGCCGGCACCATCAGCCAGTGGGGATTGCGCATAACAGTGGCACTTGGCGTTGCCGTCGGCATCAGCCTGGGCACTTACCGAATTGTCAGCGGCACACCACTCTACATATACATACTGGCAGGATACCTGGTTGTTGTCGCGCAGACCATATTCGCGCCCAAAAACATCATCCCCCTGGCTTACGACTCCGGCGGGGTTACCACATCGACAGTGACCGTGCCCCTGGTGGCTGCGCTCGGTCTGGGATTATCATCCACGGTTCCCGGCTGCAATCCGGCCCTGGATGGCTTCGGCCTTATCGCTTTTGCAAGTCTGTTCCCGATTATTACCGTACTGGGTTATGCTCAATATATGCACTGGTCCGTAAACCGCAGCAAAAAATCTCCCAAGGAGGATAATAATAATGCGATTTAAGATCATTTTAGCACCAGTTAAAACTGAAAAAACCGATCGGGTTGTTGACGCGGCCAAGCGGGCCGGCGCCACAGGTGCGACAATTATTCCGGCGCGGGGCACCGGCATGCATGAGGCGAAGACATTTTTCGGCCTCACCCTGGAGGTTCAGACCGACGTCATCATGTTTCTGATTGAAGAACATATTGTCCAGGATATTTTAGATGCCATAAAAGTCGCCGGAGAGTTCAGCAAACCGGGGACCGGCATTGCCTTTGTTTTGCCGGTGGAACAAGTGATTGGCTTGGAGAGCGAGATGGAGCGATTTAGGGAAAAGGCGTGTGATTAGGAACGGGAGATAAATAAGTTGAACAAAAATTAATAGGATTTTTTGTTGTATTCAAGGCGCGAGGAGCGAGCATAACGGGTTATGTGATCGACGAGCAACGAAGAAGACGGCAAAAAAGACATTAATTTGTTCAAGTTATTTATTGTACGTTCCTTAGTATCCTTTTTATGTTCAGTTAATACCATTGTATAGCTCCGGCAATTGGTGCTGGCCGGTCCCTATACTTATCGGTCCTCCGTTGAAGAGGTTGGGTTTTTTTTAGTTTCATCGGTTTCAACCGCCTTGTTTTTCAGCTTGCTTTGCCTTTTTTCCTCTTTCTTTTTTTTCTTGTCCAATTCTTTTTGACGTTTTTTGAACTGGTAATGAGATTTTGCCATGGCTTTTCCTTTCTGGTCGGTTGCCGGATCGATAAGATCGCTGATAACAGGGAAAAGAATCTTAGCCGGCATAATTGTGGTTTGATGCAAGCGATCATTAAAAAAGGCATCCCCTGTTTCACAGGAGATGCCTTTAATTGCCTTAAAAAGCAGGTTAGGCAATGGTCACATTGACAGCAGCCGGACCTTTTGGCCCTTGCTCGATGTCAAAGGTCACACGCGCACCTTCACTGAGGGATTTAAAACCGGTCGCATTGATTGCGCTATGATGCACAAATACATCCGGTCCGTTTTCCTGTTCGATGAATCCAAAACCTTTGCGGTCATTAAACCACTTAACAGTTCCATTTGTCATAATATCATCCTCCTTTTAAAAAATTTCAACGTTGCAAACTGAAGGATGGTAGCGTTTAACAAACGGATAATTCCCACAGAAAGAAACCCTCCCGCCAATTTACAGCGGGACTTAATTGATAACATATGTTAAGCACCTTTAAATGTAATAGCAAGCCAAATATTTATTTTTTGTGGGTATGCACCAAAACAATTACAAGAAGAACGAAAGAGCAGGTCAAACTAGTTAATTACGTTTTCCAATTTCACTCAATTTCATACTAAGGAACGGGAGATAAATAAGTTGAACAAAAATTAACAGGATTTTTTGTTGTATTCAAGGCGCGAGGAGCGAGCATAACGGGTTATGTGATCGACGAGCAACGAAGAAGACGGCAAAAAAGACATTAATTTGTTCAAGTTATTTATTGTACGTTCCTTAGCACAGATACTGTTGAAGAAGACGACGCCAAGCTTAGAACAGCACAAGAGGTTTTTGGGTTTGCCCGGTCTGATGCAAAAGGGCTCATATTAGAAGCCGAACAGGAGGTTCATCAAATAGCGCAATCATTGGACATCGAATGAGCCACCCGAACTGCTACACGTCTCGGTTTCTGATACAAATCATGAAAAGGAACAAAACCTGGTCCGCGGCGTGAGAGACATATCGTTACTTCAAGCCACACTTCAAAATCTTTTGGAAATTTATGGACAAGAAGCCATTCTAAACGTCATCCAACAAGGGCTCCAAGTGTTGTTTGATGTAAACCGAGCCCTCTTTTTACTTCTTGACCCTGGAAAGCAGGCTTTAATTGGCAAAGGTGGACTGGAACCAACGCAAGATACCCTGATCAAGGAATTAGTTATTTCTCTTCAAGCAAAAAAATCCCTTATAGTACAGTCCCTTCAACAAGGAATTCCTCTGGATTCTTTTGACCATCAAAAAAGGTCGATCTCAGCATTATAGACACTCAAGTCATTCGCTTGATTGGAAAAAGCGGAATCTGTGCTTAGGAAAATCTGTGATCCGGACGGAAAACGTCATTCACAACAACCTAGCTGGCTTGATGCTGGTTTATCTCTGCTCCCACTTCCCGCTTTCAGGCTCTATCCAGGTCCCTTCAAGTGCTGTCTTTTGCCACTCTTTTGCAAAGATTTTCTGGACCCTCGCAAACTCTGAACTGGTTATATAAGTGCCTTTGAGACGGCGCTGTACAGAGCGGTTCTGTCTGAGTTTTCAGCACTGACCAGGCGCTTGACTTCTGCCTGGGCTTTCAGATTGATGGAACCTGTATCCCTTATCACCAGCATGCCATTTGCAGACTCTCCTAGAATACCCTGTTTAAGAAACGGCGCCAACTGAGTATATCGCGCCTTTATCCTTGCCTTTATCCCTCAATCCTTTTCAGCAAGGGCCTTTCTTTCCTCGTAAGCACGCCGCACAATTTCCACATCTGCCACAAAGTGATCTATCTCCTGCATTGTCAGCGCCTGTGGACCGTCGCACAGGGCAACTTCCGGTTTGGGATGGCATTCCACCAGAATCATGTTTGCCCCGGCAATTACGCCCTGGGCCGTGGCGTGAAAGATGTCGAGCAGACCATCAGGTGCGCGGTCCTTGCAGCCAACGGAATGAGTAGGGTCAATACATACAGGTAGTCTGGTCAGTCTCTTCACAACCGGGACATCTATAAAGTCCACAAGGTTACGATGGGGCTCTCCCATCCTGGTTTTAACTCCCCGCAAACATATTACGATGTTACGGTTCCCCTCACTGGCAATATACTCGCAGGCGTTTAATGACTCTTCCAGGCTGAGTCCCATACCCCGTTTGTACAATACGGGGAATTCATGCTGAGATCCCACTGCCTTGAGAAGCTCAAAGTTCTGGGCATTTCTTGTACCTGTCTGCAGCATCACTCCTGTGGGACGACCGGCCTGTTCAAGGGCGTCCTTGATTTCTTCGATATGTATGGCCCTGAGTACCTCCATGGCCACCACCTTTATTCCGTATTTCCCGGCAAGTTCAAAGACCCAGGGCAGACATGATTTCCCATGACCCTGGAAGTCATAAGGGCTCGTTCGAGGTTTGTAGGCGCCCATGCGGGCGGTAGTAATATTCAGTCTCTGAAGGTTTTTGAAGACTATTTCTACGTGCTCAGGGGTATCTATAGCACAGAGTCCGATGAAGATATGAAGGCAGTCCTGGTTGAATACAATCCCATTATACTCAAAGCCGATTTGGCCTAACTGTCCTCCATGGCGCCCTATCAAACGATATTTACTTGAAACCCTTATTACTTTTTCCACTCCGGGCATACGCCCCAGGGTCTCAGAGGGTATGTCATGAGTAGGACCAATCAGATAAACTTCCGTCACTACCCGGATGGTGCCCTTCACATCTGAAATCCTGGGCTTGATATCGGGAAACTGACGAACGTAGTTCATTATTTGGGACATTTCAGTGCTATCGGGGCCGATACCCGGCTTTAATATTATGATCATTGTTTTACCTCTTGTTACCGTTCACGCCAGAGTTCGCAGAGAGACAATTTTTTATATCGTGGCATATAATAATGCGAGAATGATAGTTCTCTTCTCCATTGCTTGCAAGGTAAGAGTTACCCTCTTTACATAGCATGAAGTGCCAAAACAGTATAGGAGAGTATGTCAGATCCCTTAAGGCATCTCCCGTATTGGGACGCCAAGTGGTGTTTCACGGGGTACCGGCAGGAGCTCATCTTTGTGATCATAAAACCAGTTCGCGACCGGCCTTTCGGGCCTTTTTCTCGTTTACCAGGGAGAGCAGAAGGATGCCGAGGATGAAAAAAAAGATAAGGGAGAGGATTGAGTTTCTGGATGAGCCGGTCAAGTGCCGGATAATGGCAAAGATAAATGGCCCCCAGACTGCTGAGAACTTGTTGACCACTGAGTAAAAGCCAAAGAACTCGGCTGAGGCGCCTTCGGGAATAATTGAGGCGTAAAAGGAGCGGCTGATGGCCTGTGATCCGCCGAGTACAAGGCCGACAATCCCGCCCATGACGAAGTACTCTGTTGCTGAATGAATGAAATAGGCATAGATCACCACACCGCTCCATCCTATCAGAGTGACAATCACAGCCCGTTTGGCTCCGATCTGCTTGGAAAGCCATGCTAAGAGAAGTGCCCCGAAAAAGGCTACGGCCTGCACGAGCAGAAGTGTCATCATAAGTGTCGTGGTGGAGAGATGAAGCTCCTGCTTTCCGTATATGGTAGCCATCTGGATGACAGTCTGTATCCCCTCGTTGTAGACAAGAAAGGCTGCGAGAAACAGCACGAGGTGACGGAGTTGGCGCAACTTACGGATTGTCTTCCAGACCCGCGAAACACCCAGGGATATATAACCCAGACCCAATGGGACACGCCGGAAGCCCTCAGGCAAGGTCTTCGTCATGCGCGGTTCCCGGAGCAAAGAGACAGTCACCAGGGTAAAGCCGCCCCACCACAGTGCAGCGGTCAGCATCCCCAGGCGGGCAGCCCCAGCCTCGGAAAGGCCGATCTTTTCATGTCCTGCCAGGAGACACAGGGAGAATGCAAACTGTAGCCCGCCTCCAACGTATCCATAAGCAAAGCCCTTGCTGGAAATCCGGTCCGTCTCCCCTTCCGGGGCGATCTGGGGGAGGAAGGCATCATAGAAAACATTGGCTCCGACAAATCCGATCTGGGAGATGACAAACAGGATCATGGTCAACCATACGTCTCCAGCTTTACCAAAGGAGAGGAAGGCCGCGTTCACGACTCCCAGATAACAGAAGGAGAATAGAAAATGTTTCTTTGCGCAACAGAAGTCGGCAATGGCTCCAAGTGCCGGGGCTGCAATAAAGACAAGGAGCGCCGCTGCTGAAACCATGAATCCCCACAGGGTCTCGGCGGCATAAAGAGTGCCTCTGATTTCCAATCCATCAGGAGGAACCACCACGCCTGCGAAGTAAATAGGCAGAATAGCTACCGCCAAGGTGGTGACATAGGCGGAATTCGCCCAGTCATACATGGCCCAGCCAAAGATGACCCTGCGGTCTCCCCGGATAGGCATATTTTCTATATTTTCAGACGACTGCCGCATGCTTCCGGTTCCTTGCCATAAATGGTTAACTCTTAAATTATAACATGAGGAACCCATCACATGTAACATGTATTTGTGACTTGTGGGGTCTTTGAAACATGAGTAGTTTGCCTGGAAAATAGCTCATAGGTGATAGCTTATGGGGAAAACAGGTATTCAGCCACCAGAAAATTGAGTTAGTGTTATTGCAGAATAATCAGTTGCGTAAGGAAAACGCATTCACCGACATCCATGTACACGCCGTACCACGTAACGGGAAGGTCCAGGCTCACGGCTGGCGGCGGGCCTTGTTTGCCCTGGCTGCCAAGCGATCCGGTGCGCACGGGACAGGCCCGGAGGCTGCAAGGACTTACACGGAGAATCTGGCAAGACATCTTCACAGTGCCCGTTATGTGCGGTGTGCAGTTCTGCTTGCGCTGGATCAGGTATATGACGAACAAGGGAAGCCTCTCACAGCGATGGGCGGTTTCTCCGTGAGCAATGAAGATGTGCTGGCATGGTGCAGGAAGGAGCCGGAAGTTTTTCTTTTTGGGGCATCGATTCACCCTTATAGACGCGATGCCCTTGAAGCCCTTGAACGGTGTGCGGAACAGGGAGCAGTTTTAGTCAAATGGTTGCCGAACAGCCAGGGTATTGATCCGGCGGATCGTCGCCTTCTGCCTTACTATCAGAAGCTGGCTGAATTGGGTCTACCACTGCTCTGTCACACCGGCTTTGAATTTGCCTTACCCGCGATCCACCAGGCATATGGGAATCTTGAGCGCCTGCGTCTTGCCTTGGAGCATGGTGTCACCGTAATCACCGCCCACAGCGGGTCCCGACGTGCTCTGACGCGTTTTGAACAGATGCTTCGCCGTTATCCCAACCTATAT
>JAGGRV010000650.1 GCA_021159445.1 Deltaproteobacteria bacterium
ACGCAGACGTACTCCCTGTACTTCAAGTGCCCGACAACAAAGCAGATGCGGTGCCCTGTGAACGCTTACAAAACATTAAACCCGCTGGTTATGTGTACGTCAACCCCATACGACACATAGTCGTAGCCCGTACCTTGCCATAAAGGGAGGCCAAGTGTTACAAGAATGAATAATTGCCGCAGTATGCTGTTAACCCTAGAATTCCATCTGACCTTTTCTTATCCTATCCAACAAAATAGTCTCTGCCCTGGCAAGATCCATCCTCGAATTGACTCCCCAGGCCTCATCCTCAGCAGCAGCGCTGACAGCCCCTGCCGAGACGCCCTTTGACACTGCTACACCGACTATATCGGTCAGGTAGTACTCCCTCTGGACGTTATCGCAGCCTATAGCATCAAGGGCATCAAATAAAAAAACCGAATCAACTGCATATATTCCTGTATTTATCTCAGTTACCCGTCTCTGGGCCTCTGTGGCATCCTTCTCTTCGACTATTCCTTGAATTTGAGCCCCTTCTGACGCAGACCTGAGTACCCGTCCGTATCCGCCTGGATCTTTCAGGTGCGCAGTCAGTAAAGAAAGAATCCTTCCGGAACTTGCATGATCTTCCATAAAATAGGCAAGAGTACTTTCTTTTAGTAAAGGCGTATCTCCACAAATGATCAAAACATTGCCGCGAAACTCTCCCAAAGCGGCCTTTGCACACAATGCCGCATGGCCTGTGCCAAGCTGCTGTTCCTGCACTACCAGATTAACATCGTACTCTTTCAAATAATCTCCAACAAGGTCGCTGCCATGGCCCGTTACCACGACCTTGGAAGCAATATCCAGATTCCTTAACAGGCCCAGAACATGTCCTATAAGGGGCTTTCCAAGGAGGTGATGCATTACCTTCGGGATCTCTGATTTCATCCTGGTTCCCTTGCCGGCTGCAAGTATAATAGATGCCCAGGGCCGACTGCCCCCTGAAACGGATTTTTCTATCATGAGGAAGATCCTACTGTAAGCGTTACAGGGTGCTGCAGATGTTAGGCGTACGGATACGCAGACGTACTCCCGTAATTATTCACTTTCCCCCCTGACAGCCAACAGCCTTTTTCAGGTTTCAAAGCATAATCCGTTGGGAATACGCATTTTGGTGCAATCTGCCCGCGGTTGAAACCCTGCAAAAGCCTATCGGCTGCCAGGGAGTGTGAACGGTTACCACCGAACTGTAAGCGTTTACAGGGTGCTGCAGATGCAAGGCGTACGGGTACGCAGACGTACTCCCTGTACTTCAAGTGCCCGACAACAAAGCAGATGCGGTGCCCTGTAACGCTTACAAAATAAAAAGGGCAAGCACGCAGCTTACCCTTAACACAAAACTATGTCATTAAATTGCGGTGTTGAATTAGTGACCCGCTATCTGGATCCTTGTAAGTGCCCTGGCAAGGGCTGCCTGAGCACGCGCAAGGTCGATTTCTTCCTTTCGTGCCACAGCCTCCTGCAATCTGCGCTCAGCCCTCTCCTTGGCCTTAAGAGCTCTTTCCACATCAATTTCTGCGCTTATCTCAGCGCTCTCAGCCAGCACGGTCATCCGGTTGTTCGACACATCGCAGAAACCGCCGCTTAAAGCTATGCGGACCGTATTTCCTTCATTGAGATAATGCATCTCACCTATCTTAAGCGTGGCCAACAGAGGAGCGTGATTTGCCATCGCACCGAACACACCATCCGTACCAGGTGCAGTAGCAAGCTCAACCTCCTCACTCACCAACAATTTCGAAGGCGTAACTACTTCTAAAAGTATCTTGTTTGCCATTTACTTTTCCCTAGACTCGCGTCCGTGGCTCCACAACAATCTGGAGCCTAGTTATTCGCTGTACGATGCTATTACTCTTCAGCCTCTATTGACCAACAGAGTCATTATTATGCCATCTTGGCTGCCTTCTCCACGGCCTCTTCAATACCACCTACCATATAGAAGGCCCCCTCAGGCAGTTCGTCGTGTTTACCCTCGAGGATCTCCGAGAACGCACGCACAGTATCTTCGACCTTGATAAATTTGCCCGGCATGCCGGTGAAGGTCTCAGCAACATGGAATGGCTGCGAGAGAAACCTCTGACATCTCCGTGCCCTCTGTACTGTGAGCTTATCCTCATCTGAAAGTTCATCCATACCCAGGATTGCGATGATGTCCTGAAGCTCTTTGTATTTCTGCAGGGTCACCTGAAGCGCTCTTGACGCTTTATAGTGTTCCTCACCTACGATATTGGGATCGAGAATACGGGAAGTGGAGTCTAACGGGTCCACAGCAGGGTAGATACCAAGCTCTGTAATCGCCCGCGAAAGGACCACTGTTCCGTCGAGGTGAGCAAACGTAGTGGCCGGAGCCGGGTCAGTCAAGTCATCAGCCGGCACATACACGCACTCAACAGCGGTAATGGAGCCCTTATTAGTAGACGTAATCCGCTCCTGCAATGCACCAAGGTCTGTAGCCAGTGTAGGCTGATAACCCACTGCAGAGGGGATGCGGCCAAGCAGCGCCGACACCTCGGAACCGGCCTGGGTAAACCGGAATATATTATCTATGAAAAAGAGCACGTCCTGTCCTTCCTCGTCACGGAAGTACTCTGCCGCCGTAAGCCCGGTAAGCCCGATCCTTGCCCTTGCCCCCGGAGGCTCTGTCATCTGGCCATAGATCAGAGCGGCCTTGGGCAACACCCCTGAATCCTTCATTTCGTGGTATAGGTCGTTTCCTTCACGAGTACGCTCACCGGCACCACAGAAGACCGAGATACCACCGTGATGCATGGCGATATTGTGGATCATCTCCATCATGATAACGGTCTTTCCAACACCTGCACCACCGAAGAGACCCATCTTGCCACCACGAGGGAAAGGAACCAGCAAATCCATGACCTTCACACCGGTCTCAAGGACATTGACCGTGGTGTCCTGCTCAACAAACTCAGGACATTTACGGTGAATAGGTGCCATCACACTGTTGTCAACTGTCCCTAATCCATCGACCGGCCGACCAACCACATTCATAATCCGGCCCAATGTCGGCTTGCCGACGGGGATCTTTATGGGATCGCCTGAATCCCTGACCGGCATGGCACGGACCAACCCGTCAGTGGTATCCATAGCAATCGTACGCACCATGTTATCACCAAGGTGCTGAGCAACCTCAAGCACCAGATTATCTTCCTCATCACTTATGGCTGGATTGGTGACAAAGAGACCTGTTAGAATAGGCGGTATTTTCCCAGGCTCGAACTCCACATCGACAACAGCACCGATGACCTGAGATATCTTCCCCATATTTGCTGCAGTTTCACTAGCCATTTATCTTCCTACCTCCCCGGACGCCTTAAATAGGCGCCGAATATTTTTCTCTAACGGTCCCTCACCCTTACTTGAGGGCCTCGGCTCCGCCAACGATATCCATAAGTTCCGCGGTTATTGCACTCTGCCTGGCCTTATTGAAGGCCATGGTGAGATCATCGATCATATCTTTACATGCACGGGTAGCATTGTCCATTGCGGTCATACGGGATGCCTGCTCACTTGCCCCGGTTTCCAGCATGGCATGCATAATCTGTACATTCACGAACATGGGCAATAACTGATTAAGTATTTCTTCAGGATCAGGTTCATAAGTATATGTGGCCTTCGGGCCTTCAGCCTCTCCCCCTTCAGCCTCTTCAAGGCCTTCTGTGCTGATCGGCAGGATGCGGTTCATGGTGGGACGCTGGACCGCCACGTTTATAAAGCGTCCATAAATTAACTGGACCTCATCCACCTTTTTCTCCAGAAACAGCTTGATGACCTCTTGGCCCACCTGCCTTGCGTTGAACATCTGGATGTTGTCCATGATGCCCACACTGCTGTGCAGTGTCTCAAACGGGCTCTTCTTAAAAAAGGCATTACCCTTCTTTCCAACACACGCCAGGCATCCTTCACGACCCTCTTCCTGCTGGGCTTTGAGAAACTTTTCAGACGCTTTGATGAGGTTGGCATTAAAGGACCCACATAACCCCCTGTCAGAGGTCACGAGTATCAGCATGACCTTCTTCACCGGTCTGGCCGCCATGAGCGGAAAGGCATCCGGGTTGATACCCGCACCTGCCAACTCCCCCATGACGCCGGAAAATTTCTCGGCATAAGGGCGGAAATCCTCCATGCGTTGCTGAGCACCGCGCAGCTTCGCAGCAGCCACCATATTCATGGCCTGTGTAATCTGTGCGGTCTTTTTTATACCTACTATCTTGAGCTGTATATCTTTCAGTGACGCCATTTAACAGCAGCCCCCTTCGCTTCTTAAAGATTACGGTTAGCCTTGAACTCCGCGACAAAACCACTGATTGCCGAACTCATCTTCTTGTCAAGACTGTCGTCTATAGCTTCCTTCTCCTTGAGCTCGCTGAAGATATCAGGATGCTTATTGCTTACAAATTCATACAGTTCTTGCTCAAAATCCCCAAGCACATTAACAGGCAGCTCATCCAGGTGACCTTTTGTGCCGGCATAAAGGATTGTCACCTGTTTCTCCATTGGAAGAGGTACATACTGTGGCTGCTTCAGGATCTCGACCAGACGTTCACCGCGTGTCAACTGGGCCTGCGTGGCCTTGTCCAGATCACTACCGAACTGGGCAAATGCCGCCAGCTCACGATACTGGGCCAGATCAAGCCTCAGAGTACCTGCGACCTGCTTCATGGCCTTTACCTGGGCCGCACCACCGACTCGGGATACTGACAGGCCAACGTTGATGGCCGGTCGGACACCGGCAAAGAAAAGCGCCGGCTCCAGGTAGACCTGGCCGTCTGTAATTGAAATAACGTTCGTGGGAATATATGCAGACACGTCACCCTGCTGCGTCTCAATTATAGGCAGGGCCGTAAGGCTGCCTGAGCCCAACTCCTCGTTCTGCTTAGAGGCCCTTTCCAGGAGCCTTGAGTGGTTGTAGAAAATATCACCGGGATATGCCTCACGTCCCGGAGGACGCCTCAGCAGCAATGAAAGCTCACGGTAAGATACCGCCTGCTTTGACAGATCATCATAGAGAATAAGGGCATGTTTCCCACGATCGCGGAAGTATTCGCCCATAGCGCAGCCCGAGAAGGCAGCCAGGTACTGCAGGGATGCGGGCTCGCTGGCGCTTGCCGCGACGATAGTGGTATACTCCATGGCCCCGTGACGGCGCAAGGCCTCGGCAACCAGGGCCACTGTTGCCTGTTTCTGCCCGCAGGCAACATAAATGCAGTACACATCTGTTTCTTTCTGGGCGATAATAGCGTCCACGCAAATGGCCGTCTTCCCAATCTGACGGTCACCGATGATAAGCTCACGCTGCCCCCTGCCCACAGGCGTCATGGCGTCAACCGCTTTCAGACCGGTATAACATGGCTCGTGAACACCCTTCCTGTCAATCACGCCAGGGGCCTTCATCTCAATACGACTAAAGTCTTTTGCGTCGATTGGACCCTGCCCGTCTATCGGGGCGCCAAGGGCATCGACAACACGGCCAAGCATGGGTTCACCCACAGGCACCTCGGCGATTCTGGCCGTCCTCTTAACCAGGTCACCCTCTTTGATCCCCTTGACGTCACCCATAACGGCAACACCGACATTGTCCTCCTCAAGGTTCAGGGCGATTCCCATGATGCCCCCGGGGAACTCCAAAAGTTCCATGGACATACAATTTCGCACGCCATAGACACGGGCAACATTGTCACCGACTGACAGAACCGTACCTGTCTCGGCTAAATCGATTGTCTTTTCATAATCCTGAATCTGCTTCTTTATGATGTCACTGATTTCTTGCGCTTTTATCTGTGCCATTATCCCAGCTCACCCCTTCCTATGGATTCTCTAATACTATGTAACTGGCTCCTAATACTGCCGTCCAGAACCATATCGCCTATATGGGCAACTACACCGCCAATTATGGCGGGATCTTCCTCTATTTGTAAAGTAACCTGCTTGCCGGTAACCTTTGCCAGGACATCTGAAAATTTGTCCCGCAGGTCTTTAGGCAAAGGAACCGCGGAGCGGACCACCGCCCGCACTACCCCGGTCTCTTCATCCATGAACTCCTGGAAGCAGCTCACAATCATCCTCAAGTACTGTATTCTGCCGCGCTCCACCAAAAGCCGCAGGAAAATTGCAAGGGCATCTTCCACCCCTGATGCCTTGATAATCTCCTCCAGGACTGTTTGTTTAATGTCAGCCGGAAACACCGGACTGACAAGGGCGGCCTCTACATCAGGACTTCCTTCCAAAAAGGCGTCTATGTCCTTCAGCGCCTCACTATAGGCCTCTAACTTCCCCTCCTCTTTGGCAACGGCAAAGAGGGCCTTAGCATACCTTTTAGCTATGACTGTATTGGTCAATTTTTCTGCACCACCCTTTCAAGATATTCACTGATGAGACGATGATGATCCTCCTCATTCAGGTTCTTGCGAATTAGATCTTCCGCCATCTTGACGGCCATATCAGCCACTTCAGCCTGCAGCTCGGTCTTTGCCTTGGCAAGCTCCTGCTGCACATAAAATTCTGCCTGGGCCTTGATGCGCTCCGCAGCTTCGTGGGCCTGGACTATAATCTTTTCTTTCTCTGACTCCCCTTGCTCAGTGAAACTTTTCAGTATGCGCTCTGCCTGTTCATCCATAGTGGAAAGCTTGGCCTCATACTCGGCATACTTACGCTCTGCGTCAG
Organism: Deltaproteobacteria bacterium; assembly: GCA_021159445.1. GTDB lineage: Bacteria > Desulfobacterota > Dissulfuribacteria > Dissulfuribacterales > UBA3076 > UBA3076. Next base: position 6,706 of record JAGGRV010000650.1, read on the forward strand.
CCCGCTTGGCCTCCAGCTCTTCAAACCCGGCCCGTATCGATTCGGTCCTACCTTTAAGAGCACCTGTAATTGGCTTGCGCAGGAATTTTACAAGAAGAAAGGCAAGAATGGAAAAGTTAAGACAATGCCAAATAAAATTCATTACCTGGCTGTGAGTCAGCCCGTGATGTTCTCCATGGCCTTCTCCGTGGGCGGCAGCCTCGTGGCCCTCTCCATGAACCACAGCACCCTCGACTGATTCAACACCCGGAGTATCGTGCACAGCCCCTTCGTCGACAGCCCCTGCCCAACCTCCCATGGTTATCAAAAGGGCCACAAAAGAAAAAGCCATGACCAGAAACCAAGTACCAGCCCAACCCTTCCTCGTATATTTCATTATATAGCCCTCCCCAGGAGCTTCTGCGAAATATCCATAGCAAAAGCCTCAACTTTTGCCGCAAGGTCCTTCCTTGCCCCGTCGATCTCTGATGTAAGTTCTGCCATCAATTCCTGTTTCCTGGCGTCGGCCTCTTTATTGCTGGCCTCAGATATTTGATGCTCTTCCTCCCTGGCCTCCTGCTTCAACTTCTCCATTGCCCCTTGCCCGGATCCGCGAGCTTCAGCCAACTTTATATCAAAATCCTTAAGAAGCTGCTCGGCATTGCGATCATATTTATCAACATCGCTCTGAATAGACGCCATCTTGGATGCACGCTCTGCAAGCAATTTGCGAATAGGCTTATAAAGCATACCATTCAGGATAACCAACAGGATCAAATAACCGATAAGTTCAGCAAATAATGAATAATCAAGATCAATCATTTTTTGTTTCCTTCCCCCCGAAGGCCCAACATCTAATAAAAATAGGAGCTTAGACCGAATGAACCCCCATTCAGAATTTACTTCAAACTGCTTTTACATTATTTAAATAATCCTGTCAACGCCTTTTCAATCTAAGTACCTTTTTTTTCTCCCCAAAGGATTTTATGCAACTGGATCTGGAACCTCACGGAAAGCCTGTCTGCTATAATCCATTCAGCCAACTGAAAAGGGACCGGCCCTCCCCATACGGGAGAAAACAGGACCTCTGTATAACATGAAAGGCACAGTCTGATAACCTCTTTCCGTGCCCACTCATAATCCTCCCTGTCCGTTATCACAAATTTGAGTTGATCCCCTTGATTCAGCCACCGGAGGTTCTCTTTAAGAAAAAAATTTTTCATGCCACTCCCAGGGGTCTTTCGATCAACTATTTTGACAACCTCTCTGGGGATATTCCCAAGGGCCAAGCTCCCGTTGGTCTCCAGAAGCACTCTGGCGCCTTCATTCAGCAGGGCCTCAAGTAATATGAGCGTTTCTGACTGCAAAAGGGGTTCTCCTCCGGTAACCTGCACAAGGCCAATCCGGCTCTGCCTCCATTCCTTAATAAGACCCGGGATATCCCTCTTTTCTCCCTCATTATAAGCATATCGTGTGTCACAATAGGTGCACCTGAGATTACAGCCTGACAGACGAATAAAAAAACAGGGCCAGCCAGCCCATGCACCTTCTCCCTGAAGGCTCACGAAGGTCTCGGAAACAGATAATCTCAGTCCTCCCAATACGTGACTCCGGTTTTGGGTGTCTCGCAGACAGTGACTCTTGCCAGCTCTATCTCACTAAAAGGCTTGAGATCTTCCTTTAGACGGTTGTAGATATACTCTGCCAACCTCTCTGATGAGGGATTTTTGTCCCTGAACCGGGGATGATCGTTTAAATTGGTATGGTCCAGTTCAGACAATACTCCGGCCACTGCCTTCTTAAGATCCCGGAAATCAATGCCCACGTCTATTTTATTCAGCTTTTCAGCCCTGACCACGACCTCTACATCCCAGTTGTGGCCGTGAAGGCGTTCACAGTTTCCGGGATAGTCTCGGAGATAATGGGCGGCTGAAAAATGCGTCCTGATAAATATATCAAACATTTCTTTTACCTAAAATGAGCTATTAGCCTTTAGCTATTAGCTTAATGATTATCGGTCTGTCGCCCTGACAAGCAGGATGTTTCGCTATTACAAACTTTTACCCTAACGTAATGCCCTAATTTTTTACAGCTAAT
>JAGGRV010000423.1 GCA_021159445.1 Deltaproteobacteria bacterium
TCTATCCCTCAAGAGATATTGCTGAAATACAAGGCAGGCTGTCTGCCGTGGAAATTCTTAAAGAAAATCCTTCGGTTCGAGAAAATTTAAGAAAAGAGATGCGCAGGGTTTATGACATTGAGCGACTCGTGGCCAGAACAGTCCTTGGCACTGCAAATGGGAAAGACCTCCTGGCCCTCAAGCAATCTGTTACTCGAATACCGGGGATAAAAAAAGCCCTTGAGAGTCTTTTGCAAATTCCCTCTTTAAAAAAAGACAAAAAAGGAGATTTGACTGAAATTCACATGGCCTTGGATCCCTTGCAGGACATAGCAGATATCATAAACCGTTCCATAAGAGATGACTGCCCAGTACTTCTCAGAGAGGGCAGGCTCATCAAGGAAGGATTCAACAAAGAACTTGATGAACTTATTCATATTCAGAGAGATGGCAGGTCTTTTATCGCCGGTTTGGAAGCCAGAGAACGGGAGAGGACCGGCATCCCATCTCTCAAGGTCGGATTTAACAAGGTCTTTGGTTATTACCTTGAGATTTCAAAGGCCCGGGCCGGCACTGTCCCTGATGATTACATCAGGAAGCAGACCCTTGTGGCGGCAGAACGCTATATTACTCCGGAACTAAAGGAGATAGAGTCGAAGATCCTCACTGCCCAGGATCAGCGGCTGGCCCTTGAATTCGAGCTGTTCCTGGAGATCCGGCTTCAAGTAGCTGAAGCAGGAACCCGCCTACAGAAGACTGCTGCTGCACTGGCAAGGATAGACTGTCTGTCTTCCCTTGCAGAGGCAGCGGAACGCTATAATTACGTGAGGCCAAAGCTGAATCACGACAGGAGAATATTTATACGCCAAGGCAGACATCCGGTTATAGAATATACCCTGAAGGAAAGTTTTGTTCCAAACGACGTGGAGCTGAATCACCGCAATTCTCAGCTCCTGATTATAACCGGGCCGAACATGGCTGGTAAATCCACGGTCCTTAGGCAGACCGCCCTTATTGTCTTAATGGCTCAGATGGGAAGCTTTGTCCCGGCAGATGATGCACAGATAGGTGTGGTGGACCGGATATTCACCCGGGTAGGTGCTACAGACTACTTGACCCGGGGCCAGAGTACCTTCATGGTGGAAATGAATGAGACAGCAAATATACTGCATAACGCCACGAGCCAAAGCCTTGTAATCCTGGACGAGATAGGCCGGGGGACAAGCACTTACGATGGCCTCGCCATCGCATGGGCAGTGGCGGAAAATTTATTATACAAAGACAGAAAAGGAGTAAAAACTCTCTTTGCCACTCATTATCATGAGCTGACAGACCTGGCGAAAAAGCACGACAGGGTGCGCAACATGCATATAGCTGTTAAAGAGTGGGAGGATCAGATAGTCTTTTTGCGACGGCTGGTGGATGGGTTCACCAGTCGCAGTTACGGAATCCAGGTTGCTGCCCTGGCCGGTGTGCCTGAGTCAGTAATCAAAAAGGCCAAGGAGATCCTGAAAAGTATTGAAAAGGAGATCCCTAAGGACAAAAAGGGAATTACTGCCGGTCCTGTACGGGAAAGGAGGCATAAACAGCAGCATCCGGCCCAGATGCCCCTGCCACTTGTAATTGATCAGGGGGCTGAGCTCAGAAAAAAGGTACTCTCCGCCGATACCAATAATATGACACCTCTTGAAGCCATTAACTACTTAGCAAAACTCAAATCCATGGCAGAAAAGAACAAAAAGACAACATGAAACCGCAGATGAACGCAAAAAAAACGCGGATTCTTAAAACCATGAGCCTGTTATTATCTGAGCATATCTGCGTCCGGCTACGGTTTTTTCTGTCTTTGTTTGTTATTGCTTTCCTATCAGGTACATTCTTGCTAATTGCCATGGACTTTGCACACGCAAAGTCCAGGTACTCTGCTGCAAGCAGGGCTGAATACGCTTATCGTCAGGCCAAATCCGAATATGATCGCCTTGCCAGGAATTCCCGACTTCGCACTCACAGAACAGCATGGGTTCGGGTAATTAAGAAATTCAGGAAAGTCTATCTCACCTATCCTAATGGCAAGAAGGTTGCTCCCAAAGCCCTCTTCATGATGGCCCGTTGCTACAGTGAATTATATGGGTACTCAGGGGCCGGGAAGGATATAAAGGAGGCCATTGAGCGATATCAGGTCCTAATTGAGAGATTCCCTGAAAGCCGCCTGGCAGATGACGCCCTCTACGCCCTCGGCGACCTTTACAAGCGTACTGGAAATATCAGGCTGGCCCGAGAGGCTTGGGAACGAATAGTTGAAGAATACCCCAAAAGAGACAAGGCCAGGATTGCTAGAAACAAGTTGAAAATCTTAGGTCCTAAACAGCAGCAGAAAACAAAATCTTCAAAGCTGATAACATATTATGAGAAGGAAAAAGGACCCGCTGGGCTCTCCAGCCCGAGGATTGCTCCGGGTACAAAACCTGCTACTGTGCGAGAGGTGAGGCACTGGTCCGCTTCAGACTACACCAGGGTAGTAATTGACACAGCAGGTCCTGTATCCTTTAAGAAGGGATATCTTCCTGCCAATAAGGCCAAGCATCTTCCGGAACGTGTTTATTTAGACCTTAAGCCAGCCCGTACAGGGAAAAATCTCAAGAGCAACATCTCTATACAGGATGGGCTACTCAAAGGAGTGAGAGTAGCCCAGTTCAACCATAGTACAGTCCGTGTGGTACTTGACCTCAGGAAGACCCATAAGACAAAGATCTTTTATCTTGAGGACCCCTTCAGGGTGGTGGTGGACGCATTTGGAGAGAATTATTTCTCAAAAATATATAAAAAGACCAGGGGCAAATTAAAAGATGATGACTTTTCTCTCACGCAACAGTTAGGCCTCTGTGTAAAACGAGTGGTGATAGATGCAGGCCATGGCGGGAAGGACCCGGGGGCTATCGGGCCTACCGGCCTGAGGGAAAAAGACGTTGTGCTCAAGATTTCGAAGAAAGTGGCTTCGCGACTTAAAAAAGACCTTGGCTGTCAGGTTATCCTGACCAGAGAGAAAGATCGATTCCTGCCACTTACACAAAGGACTGCCATTGCCAACGCCAAAAAGGCCGATCTCTTTGTGTCTATTCACGCAAATGCAACTCCCAGCAGGAGAGCTAATGGAGTTGAGACCTATTTTTTAAACTTTGCCCTGGATAAAAAGGCCATGAGGGTGGCAGCCAGAGAAAATGCTACATCCACTAAAAGAATAGGGGATCTCAAGAATATCCTCAACGACATAATGAAAAACACCAAGGTCGATGAGTCCTCACGCCTGGCAGGTTATGTGCAGAGGGAAATCGTAAAGAACCTCAGAAAAAAATATAGCAATGTAAAAAACAAAGGAGTCAAACAGGCCCCATTCTTTGTCCTGATAGGTGCAAGGATGCCTTCTATCCTTGTTGAAGTATCGTTTATCAGTAACAGGAAAGAGGAAGAGCGCCTCAAAAGTGACCGCTATCTGGACCGCGTGGCCGAGGGAATCGTAGACGGTATTAAATCATATATCAGTGACACAAAGTTGGTCTGGCTTCCAGGAAATGCTTAAAGAGGACCCTCTGAACGTCTACTTTTTTATTTAGTAAAGAAAACCCATCATAACAGGTTGAATTTTGTTTCTCCTCTGCTAAAGTGGAGTATAATTTGTGGGCTTCAAGTGTATTCAGTTGTAGTTGCATGGTGCGACAAAAAACCATTTTGTGGGAGGTATATATGTATTGGGGAAATCTGGGGAAAAAAATTTGTTTGCTGGCACTGATTTCAATCTTGAGCATGGGACTTTTTGCCGGATGTAGCAAAAAACCAGTGAGAGGCGGAGAAGAAGCAGTACTTCCCACTGAGCAAGTCGGTGAAATGGCCACAGAGCCTGGTGAAGGAATGCCTGGTATTGCTGAAGTTGGTATGGGTGAGACGGAAATCCCGGGCGAAGCTATGGACACTGCTGCTAGCTTTGGAGAGACTATCTCTGAGGGCAGGACTAGCGCCCCCATGCACCCCATATACTTTGACTTTGACCGTTTCAGCATCCGGGACGACATGAAACCCATAATGGAAGAGAATGCTCTGTTCCTGCTTGATCATCCGGAGGCCATGGTCGAAATCCAAGGTAACTGTGATGAGCGCGGTACCAATGAGTATAACTTGGCTCTTGGGGAAAGAAGGGCAAAAGGCGCCCGGGCATATCTTGTTAATCTGGGTGTAAATCCGGATCGTATAGGAACTGTGAGCTTTGGCGAGGAACGGCCTCTGGATCCAGGGCAAAACGAGGACGCATGGGCAAAAAATCGTAGAGATGACTTTGTTGCCGTAAAGTAGTTTAAAAGGTTTTGATCATCCCAGTAAACTATGACCACGCGTTGCATAGCGACGCCGTGGTCATTATTTTGTAGATGGGAGTTGTGAAAGGGGCTCAGGAGGTACTAACTATCTTATGAAAAGTCGCCTAAGCTTAATACCTGTGCTGCTGGTTTTTCTGTTGACCGCGGTCTTGTGCTGTAGCGTAATTGCTGAAGAAACTGCTCAGGTAAAGATAGCTGTTATCAATATGCAAAAAGTGGTACGAAAATCCGTAGCCGGCCAAAAGGCCATGGAGAAGCTTAATAAGAAACTGCAAAATTTACAGAAACAGCTCAGGGCTAAACAAGATGAGATCAATGCATTTAAGGAAGATATTGAAAAAAAAGGACCTTTAATGAATGAGGCTGCCAGGGCAGAAAAGGAGCGCGAATATAAAAAGGCTTTTAGGGATCTTCAAGATGAAAAAGAGGATGCCCAGTTTGAAATGCGCCAGGCAGAAACCAAAAGCATGGAGCCAATACTCAAGGAACTTGAAAAGGTTGTGAGCCGTATTGGTGAGGAAGGTGGATACACACTCATTCTGGACAAAAACATGCCTGGTATATATTTCATTAACTCTGATGTAGATATCACGGAGGAGGTCATAAAAGCCTACGATAACCAGGTAAAATCCAAGAACAAAAAGGATAAGAAATAGACCTTACCTTATTGAGCTATTAGCGGTTAGCTATTAGCTTAATGATTATCAGGCTGCCCGCCCTGACAAGCAGGATATTTTGCTATTATAAGTATTCACCCGTTGGGTGTCATTTCTATGTAACGTAATGCCTTGATTTTTCAAAGCTAAACGCTAATGGCTAACAGCTAATCGCTCAATTCAGGTGAAAGATGCCTATGTTTCACATAGATATAGAAAAACAAAACGAACTTACACAGGAACAGACCTCTGAGTTACAGGCCATGTGGAACAGATGTGCCACGCGCATCATCCTTTCCACTACCCTTGCAAAAAGCGGTCATCCAGGTGGCTCTCTTTCTTCCCTGCACACCCTGCTTGTCCTTTACAGCATAATCAAACATCGTCCGGCAGAACCCCGCTGGCCAGACCGTGATCGCGTAGTCGTAAGCATCGGGCATATCTCTCCGTGCGTCTACAGCGTACTTACTGAATTTGGTTATTTCTCAGAGGAAGATTTCCTTACCGAGTTTCGTCGCGCTGGTTCACCCTGTGCCGGCCATGTAGAACAAACTATGCCGGGAATTGAGTGGAATACTGGAAATCTTGGCCAGGGACTTTCAGTAGGTACAGGCATATGTCTTGCCCAAAATCTTCTTGATCGGCCTGGCAAAACAATCGTCTTCATGGGCGACGGAGAACAGCAGAAGGGACAGATAGCTGAAGCCAGACGTTTTGCAACAAAGTTCGGACAAGGGAACCTGATCGGTGTAGTTGACAGGAACCACCTCCAGATTGGAGGTTCTACTGAAGATGTCATGCCGGTCCATGTAAGGGACGAATATGCTGCCGCAGGCTGGAATGTATTGTATGTACCGGACGGCCATGATTTTCAGACCATATTCAAGGCCCTGAAGAGGGCGTGGGTACATGACGGCCTTGTGCCCAGCCGCCCCACGGTTATGGTTATGCGTACCGTCATGGGAAAAGGTATCTCCTTTATGGAGGACAAGGCAAAGTATCATGGGTCTCCGCTGCCAAAAGATGATGCCCAGGCAGCTTTGAGAGAACTAGGACAAGATCAGGGCCTACTTGAGGTGTGGTCAAAGAACAGGACTGAACACAAAATAAAGGACACTAACAAAAAAACAGAAATCAATTATCCATCTATTGACCCTGGAAAACCCATTGTCTACGGTACTGAAAACAAAACAGACTGCCGCTCTGCATACGGTGCAGCATTAAAGGATCTAGCCCAAAGGAACAATGTTCCGGGTTCTGCCCCAAAGATCGTAGGATTTAGCTGTGATCTGGAAGGATCCGTAAAGATGCAGGGGTTTCACAGCGTTTCCCCCAGCACCTTCATAGAGACAGGCATACAAGAGCACCACGCAGCTACCTGCGCCGGAGCAGTGAGCAGAGAGGGATTGGCCACCTTCTTCAGCACCTTTGGGGTCTTTACCGCGGCAGAGACTTACAACCAGCACCGTTTAAATGACCTCAATGAAACCCACCTCAAAATTGTGTCTACTCACGTAGGACTGGACGTGGGAGAAGATGGCCCGACCCATCAAAGTATCGACTATGTGGGACTTTTTAACAATCTTTTTGGTTTCTCCATATTCATGCCGGCAGATCCAAATCAAACTGACAGGATAATCCGTTATGTAGCCACCAATCCGGGCAATGTCTTTGTGGGTATGGGAAGGTCCAAATTGTCAATTATTACCACAAAGGATGGAAAACCATTTTACGATGCGGACTATGTGTTTCAGCCCGGGCGGGCAGACTGGTTGAGACAGGGAGATAAGGCCACTTTTCTCACATATGGCTCAGCCACATCCCATGTTCTTGAAGCATGGTCAATTCTTGACTCAGACGGCCTGTCAACAGGTGTGCTCAATATGGCCTCGCTCAAGCCCATAGACAAAGAATCAATACTTGAGGCAGCCAAGAAAGGCCCTCTCATAACAGTTGAAGATCATGTAGTCCATACAGGCCTGGGGGCCATGGTGGCGCAGGTACTTATAGGGGCAGGCGCACACCAGCAGCTCCTTGCTCTGGGAGTGACACACTATGGTTCTTCAGGCAAGCCGGATGATCTGTATCGCCTTCAGGGCCTTGATGCCGAAAGCCTTGCCAAAAAAATGAAAGACCTCTTAAATTAGTCGGATCAAAACTATTGTTATCATAGCTTGTTGAAAGGGCCTCGGCCAGTCTCTCTCTCCCCACTCATCAAGAACTGCTGCAACTTCACCGTAATCTATGTATTCATGACCACCGGCATAGCCGGTGGCTTGCATATAGAAAATCCTTAATATCTCAAATGATATGGTCGATAAAGGCTTTAGAGTATTTAATACAGGAGTCTCAATTGAGAGTTTATGCGTCTTTGATACAGAATGGTCTTTTCTTTTTTTGGGAGTTTAACTATGGCTGATCTAGTGCTGACCACATCGGTCTTGGAAGAGACCAAAATACAGATAGAGAATGTCCTTATTCAGGCAGGCGTTAATACTGTTCTCCTGATTGACGAAGCGGGCAATGTTGTGGCTGCTTGCGGGCATAAAACCTGCGATCTTGACATGACTTCTCTTGCTGCGCTGGCAGCAGCCAACTTTGGTGCCACTTCACAGATTGCAAAGCTGATAGGAGAAGACGACTTTTCACTCCTGTTTCACAAAGGGAAAAAAGATAGCGTACACTTTGCACGAATAAGTACCGATTTAATTCTGGTAACAATATTTGGAGAAAGTGTCTCTCTGGGTTTGGTCAGGTTAAGAGTGGCACAATTGGCAAAAACCATAGAAAAGACATTTGGCCAAAATAATTAAACATGGCGCTAATAAATCTCAGCAAAAGGGAAATACACTGCAAGATAGTCTACTACGGTCCCGGACGATGCGGGAAGACTACGAATTTGCTCTACATATATAATGCCATGAATAATCAAGCCCGAGGCAAAATGCTGACTATTGAGACAAAAGGAGAGAGGACACTTTTTTTTGACCTCCTTCCCTTAAATCTGGGGAAAATAAATGGCTTTGATATAAGAATCCAGCTTTACACAGTACCAGGCCAGGTCATTTATAAAGCTACCAGGAAACTGGTCCTCAAGGGTGTAGATGGTCTAGTCTTTGTTGCTGACCGTCTTAAAGTACGTCATGGAAAGAACATGGAAAGTCTCCAAGATCTACACCGCAATCTCCTTGAGTACAATCTAACTACGGAAGAAATCCCAATCATTCTTCAATTCAACAAATGTGATCTTGTGCCGACACCCATACCGACACTGACTAAAGAAGAGCTTGAAATAGACCTGAACAGCGAACTTAATACAAAAGTTTTTGAAGCAGCAGCTACTAAAGGAATAGGGGTTTTTGAAACCCTGAAAGAAATAAGCAAGAGGACCATCCAGTATGTGGCAACAAAGCATCTTTCAACTAAATTGAGCGGTTAGCCTTTAGCGGTTAGCTGTTAGCTTAATGATTATCGGTCTGCCGCCCTGGCAAGCAGGATGTTTTGCTATTACAAAATTAGGAACCATTTTTCAAAGCTAAATGCTAACAGCTAATCGCTCAACTAAGGAACGTACAATAAATAACTTGAACAAATTAATGTTTTTTTTGCCGTCTTCTTCGTTGCTCGTCGATCACATAACCCGTTATGCTCGCTCCTCGCGCCTTGAATACAACAAAAAATCCTATTAATTTTTGTTCAACTTATTTATCTCCCGTTCCTAAGGAGAACAGCTATGGATCGGACAAAAAAAATTCCTGATCCCGAAGACTTCG
>JAGGRV010000621.1 GCA_021159445.1 Deltaproteobacteria bacterium
TATCTGAAAGCCCGACAGGACAGGTCCGGCTCATGGAGTCAATCCTTGAGCGGAACAACATGAAGCGTGCTATCGCGCGTCATCAAGAACAAGGGCGCTCCTGGTGTGGACGGTATGACCGTTCGCAAAATAAAGAGGTACCTGAAACGTCACTGGAGCAGGATCGAACAGGCACTGCTGGAGGGAACGTATTCCCCCATGCCGGTAAAACGGAAGGAGATCCCTAAGCCAGGAGGAGTTCGTTTGTTAGGAATTCCCACTGTGCTTGACCGGGTAATCCAGCAGGCAGTGGCCCAGGTGCTGAATCAGATCTGGGATCATACGTTTTCCGAATATAGCTTCGGATTCCGGCCGAACCGGTCACAACATGACGCAATACGTCAGTATCGTGAATATGTAAGGTCCGGAAAGCGGTTTGTCGTGGATATTGATTTATCCAAGTTTTTTGACCGAGTAAACCATGATCGGCTTATGTCGCGCCTGGCTACCCGGATCAAGGATAAGCGCGTGTTGCTATTGATACGTAGCTTTCTCACCGCGGGCGTAATGCTTGGAGGCCTTGTGGAAGCATCGGAGGAGGGTACTCCCCAAGGAGGCCCACTTTCACCGCTGCTTTCCAATATAGTCCTTGACGAACTTGATAAAGAGCTTGAGATGCGCGGGCTGTGCTTTGTCCGTTACGCAGATGACTGTGTCATTTTTGTTAGAAGCGAACGGGCAGGGAGACGAGTGATGGAAAGTGTCAGCCGCTTTATCGAAAAGAAATTGCGGCTGCAAGTCAACCAGGAGAAAAGTGCTGTGGGTCGACCATGGGAGCGTAAGTATCTTGGATTCTGTGTGACAAATTCACGCCGTAATCCGAAAATCCGCATCCACTGGAAGACGATCAAGCGATTTAAGGACCGTGTCCGTGAGATAACGGCCCGGCGTCGCGGTCGCAGTATTTCTCAGGTGATAGGCGAACTAAAACAGTTCATGTCCGGTTGGTGGAATTATTTCGGGATAACCGAGTCCTTCAACCGGCTGCGTCCTCTGCAACACTGGGTCAGACGCCGACTTCGGGCGGTGATCTGGAAGCATTGGAAGAACCGTCGGACCCGAGTGCGGGAACTTCTGAAAAGAGGTGTTTCCCGTGCCTATGCGCTCACAACCGGATGTGCCCGTAGAGGCCCCTGGCGAATGAGCAAAGTCAAATGGGTACAGATCGCCTTGCCTGATGCTTGGTTCAAATCACTCGGACTTGTGTTTCCCTGGATCTGATTCTGCCTGATCAGCCGAATCGCGCAGTACGGACCCGTACGCTGCGTGGTGTGGGAGGGGGGAGCTGTGAGGCTCCTCCCTATCCCGATAGCCGAATGATTGTAATCTCCTTAATGCAAACTCATGGCCCCTTCTTGTGCCCATTAACACACCATTGATGCATCTGAATTCAGGAACGTTATATCTGTACGTTTCTCCTGAAAAGGTGGTCACCCTACCACCGGCTTCATGTATTAAAATATCAGCTGCAGCTATGTCCCAGAACTTCGGGACAGATTTCGTTTCCTCCGATTTTGGGGGTATTGGGTATATTTCACCTTTATTATTCAGAATAAACAATGCTTTTACTACTGCTGACTCCATTGTCTTTATATTTAACCTATGATCATGATCAATAGCTTCCAGTGTTTTCTGATATGCCGGACGGTTAATGGCGTTACTGCTGCACAGAATAGTATTTATAGCAGTTTTTTCATTTAGATCGACCCTTATTCCATTCAGATAACTTCCTTCTCCCTTAACAGCCCATGCGATTAAATTCTGAACTGGTGCATAAAGCACCCCTAATACAGGACGTCCATTTTCAATTAGGGCAATTGAAATGCCAAAGTAGCCCGTCTTCTTCTTATAACCCATAGTTCCGTCAATCGGGTCAATTATCCAGATTCTCTCAGAGTCATACCAGCATTCGTCTGGCTCAGTTTCCTCGGTTAGTAGCTGATCTTCAGACCATACCTGTCTAAAGTAGTTACGAACAATGAGATCAACTTTGCTATCGACTTCCGTGAAAATACTAGCTTCGGGTGTTGACTCATCGTCTTTCTTGAAAACCGCATAATCCAGGTCGTAATAATGCATCATCACAGACCCAGCCAAATGAGCAACAGATATCGCACCATTTAATTCTTTTTTGTATCGTTTGGCGACCAGTTCATACATATTTGAGGGTCCCTTTGATTTTTGGGAAATTCGCGGCTAACGCGGAAGTCACCGAAAAAATATGGGACGTTGTTGACTAAGTTGAATAACTGTAATAAGGAATTGAGAATTAAATAATTATGAGAAGGAGTTATGCCAAGGCAGGCCAAGCCTTTTCCCTTCATGCCGGTGCTCATCCTTATGTCTCCCTTATACGATAAGAACCTGTTTTAGGGGGGCTGACGAATTCGATGATTCCGTGTTTCTTCAAGGCCGAGATATCTCTCTTCGCCGTTTTTTCTGTTACGTTCCAACGCGCAGCCACATCAGCGGCCTTCACTTTAGCAACCTTGATTTCAGGATGTGGGTAAAAGATCACTCGAAAGGCTGAACCCAACTCCTGCCAATCAGGGATCAGATATCCTCCACTTCGGCACGATTCTATCACCCGCCTGTATCCACTGCCCCATTCCTCCATGAGTCCCAGTTCGCGGAAAACACGGGCAATGACCCGGTTACGAATTTTGCTTACGCCGCTCTGAAAATCGTCCATAGTCATACCAAACGACAACATGCCGGTTTCAAAGAAGGAAGCTATCGGAATGCCCGGCCTTATTGAGAAGTTACAAAAATAGTGAGGGGCTCTGCTTATAAGACGGCGACATATTCTGCAATGGCACGGGATTTGGGGATTGGAGTCCTATCTTCCCGCAGGCCTTTAACATGCATTTCGATAGCTTGATGCATATTCTTTGCCGCTTGAGCGTGAGTTTTGCCCGTAGCTACACAGCCTGGCAGATCAGGTGAATAAGCAGAATAATTACCATCGGCCTTCTCAATTATGACAAGAAAACGGTGCATTATGAATATGACCTTCTATTTCTTCCTTGGTTTTGGTAATTGGGCTTGCTTAAAAACACTGGCAAGAGTATCCGGCCCTATCGCCAGGATGGCCGGCAATAGTAACGCGACCTCGCTTAAACGGGTGCTTATATTGGCGATGGCTACCTTTCTGGGAAAACTTATACCAGCCGTCTTCTTCTATAAGCTTCAGCAATTTCCGATTATACCCAAAATGCCCTGAAATAGCCAAACAAGGGTTTTGCCTTTCGTAAACTTTTTCTTGAATTTAATCCAAAACCAGCGACTTTTCCTATTTTTTCAGCTTTTCTTGTAGACAAAAACGGGAAAGTTTTTTTCGCCTACTCTACCCCCGCTTTAAAGAAAAAGTACACTGATTTCCTTTTCTCGGTCACAAAATGGTTCGTCAGGCCATACGGGTCGGCCAAACACAAAAGGGTTCTGCATAGGGACTCCTCTACTAATTATAGGTTACCATTTTATAGTAACCCTTTTCTGGTAAAAATTAATGCTGAAGGCAGGGCCTCTATTGCTTCTTTTGTTCGGGGTCCACTATACTTTTCGGAGTGTCCACTATAATTATACCACTTCAGATTTTTCCCAAGGGGTAAAATAAGGGTGAAGCAGGTCCGTTTTGAGATTTTAAATATTACCAGCTTAGCAACAATTCCCCATGTATCAGGTGTCTATCTCTTCAGAGATCAAGAGGATACTGTCCTGTATGTTGGAAAAGCCAGGGACCTGCGGCAGCGGCTAGCCTCATATCTCAGGCCTGGTTCGTTTGTATTGCCAAAGACAGACTTGATTATGAAGCTGGCCTCTTCATTTGAGATTATAGTCACAGCTACTGAAAAAGAGGCACTTATACTTGAAGCCTTGCTCATAAAGGAGCACCGGCCCAAATACAATGTTGTACTCCGGGATGACAAAGCTTATCCCTTTCTCAAACTTGATATAAAAAAGCCGTTTCCCCGCCTGAGCGTTGTTCGGCACAGAGTAAAAGACGGGGCACTCTATTTCGGCCCTTATCCTTCTGCAAGGGCGGTAAGGGAGACCCTGAGGTCCATTTCTTCCTTGTTTGGGCTTAGGACTTGCTCTGACAGATCCATGAAAACCAGGGTTCGTGCCTGCCTGTTACATCAGATCGGGCGCTGTTCGGCCCCGTGCGTGAAGGCCATATCGGAAAAGGATTATGCTGATCAGGTAAGGCAGGTAAAGCTATTCCTCAATGGCAGGACAGGTCCGCTTCTCAAGATTTTGAGGTCACAGATGGAAGAGGCCTCAGAGGCACTTGAGTTCGAGAAGGCCGCGATTTTGAGAGATCAGATCTATGCCATTGAGAAAGTTGCTGAAAAACAGTCAATAGTGGCAGACATGCACGCCAATTGGGACATTATCGGCCTTGCTCGCAGTGGAGATATTTCAACATTGGCTGTACTCAGGGTGCGGGACGGAGTGGTGCAGGGTCAGGAGATACACCATTTGAGCAGGGTTATTGAGGAGACGGATCAGGAAATACTATCTGTATTCATACGTCAATTTTATCAAGAGGATCCTGTACCAAAGGAGATAATTCTTCCGGAAGACATGGAAGATTCAGATCTGATTTCAGAATGGCTATTCGACATGGTCGGCAGAACAGTATTGCTCAGAAGGCCGGAAAGAGGTCTAAAATGCAGACTGCTTGAGATGGCCAAAACAAATGCCGGGCAGGCCATGCTTTCCGTTGAGAGGCAACACAAAGCATGGCAGGAAAAGGCCGGTATTATGATGGATGTGCTGAATCTAAAATATGCACCTGAAAAAGTTGAAGGCGTAGACATCTCAATAACAGGAGGAGAGCTTCCTATCGGAAGCCTTGTAGCCTTTTACAAGGGACAACCGAATAAAAAAGACTACAGACATTACAATATTAAAGGAGTCAGAGGTGCAGACGATTATGCAATGATCAGGGAGGTAATGATAAGGAGAATCGCCAGGGGGAAGGAAAAAGAAAATTTGCCAGATCTTTTCCTGATAGATGGAGGCCGTGGGCAGCTCAGACAAGCAGTTGAAGTAGCGGATTCCGCGGGCTTTTTGGGAAAGTTTGATCTTGTGGCCCTTGCCAAGGAGATCAGGGATGAAGGTGAGAAAATATTCCGTCCCGGATGGTCTGAGCCCTTGATTTTGCCACGGCATCATCAGGTACTGTTATTTCTGCAACAGGTGAGGGATGAGGCCCACCGGTTCGGGATTAATTTTCACCGCAAAAAACGGGACGTCAAGAGGCTGCATTCACGTCTCAGTGAGATTTCAGGCGTGGGTCCAAAACGGCAGCAGGCGCTCTTAAAGCACTTTGGAAGTCTGACCAGGGTGCGCCAGGCCTCTTCGGAAGAAATCAGTAAAGTGCCGGGGATTTCCAAAGAGTTGGCTCGAACCATACATGAGCATTTGAGCTGAGGCTCGCTTCAAAAAGGTATGGCAGATATAAGGAGGCAAGTAAAAATAAGGTAACCGTTCACGGGGTTACAACGCCCGTTTTACCGCAACCCACCGAGCTGTAAGCGTTCACAGGGTGCTGCAGATGCGAGGCGTACGGGTACGCAGACGTACTTCCTGTACTTCAAGTGCCCGACAACAAAGCAGATGCGGTGCCCTGTGAACGCTTACAAGGAACGGACCCAGTTCCAAGCCACTTCATAGATTGACTCAACTTCCTCTGCGTTAAGCCCGGCGCCAAGACCTACTTTCCGTGCCCTTTCAGCGCTCATGAAGTCTTCCGGGGCGTGGGCATCCGAGTTGATTATAAGCTTTGCGCCATGAGCTTTGGCAAGCTTGGCTACGTGGCCATTTGTGAAACTGTGACCTTTCCGGCCGGAGATTTCAAGAAAAGTGCCATTTTGGGTTGCCAGCTTCACGTCTTCTTCAGAGATCAGCCCCGGGTGAGCAAGTATATCAATGTCTGCCTCAATAGCGGCCCGATTAGTCCCCGGGCAGACAGGCTCTACAATGCTTTCCCCGTGGCAAATTAGTATATCAGCTCCCAGATACCTGGATTCTTTTGCCAGGGGGGCAATTCGATCAGGATGAACATGGGTAAGCTCCACACCAGGTATGAGTTTTGTGGAGCTGTAACGATTGATGTCTTTTGCCGCTTTGATCAATCTGGGAATTATGAAATCAAAGTTGGAAAAGTCGATATGATCAGTAATGGCTATGGCCTTATAATCCAGGATTTCCACACGTCTTACCAGCTCAGAGGGTATAAGCTCTCCATCACTAAAAATACTGTGGCAGTGAAGGTCAAACATCAACATTTTGGCAACTCATATTTTATATTTAACTGTGGAGGGATCCATCTCTTCCAGGATTTTTGTCCACTTCTTTTCTTCCGAAGGAATTCTTTCCCCATTCTTTATTACTGTCTCTTTAGCGGGCTTAATCTTTTTGAGAATGGACTCGTTTACAAAGATTTGGGCCTCAGCTCTCAAGGCAATGGCTACCGCATCACTTGGCCTTGCGTCTACAGTTAGCTCGCGGTCCCCCTGCTTGAGAGTTATCAAAGCGTAATATGTGTTATCCTTGAGATCGGATATCTCGATCATCGGTATCTTTATTTCCATTTTTTTTAAAAGATTTACTAAAAGATCATGGGTCATTGGCCTTGTAAATTCGATTTTTTCCATCTCTGTGGCAATGGCGGTGGCTTCCAGCAGACCAATCCAGATTGGCAAAATCCTTTCCCCGTTTTCTTCTTTCAGAATAAGTATAGGAGAATTTGAATCAGCGTCAAAGGTTATTGCGTGTACATGCATTGAAAGATTTGACATAATTTCTCCGAAAAGTGCTAATAATATCCTGAACCTCTCCTTTCAAGGGATCAGAATTTTACCCCTTAAAGAATGATAACATGCCTTGATTATTTTCACAGTAACGAATTTTCCAATAAGTTCTTGAGGTCCAGGGAAGTTTACCACATGGTTGCCTCTAGTTCTACCTCTGAGCTCCTCCGGGTTTTTCTTGCTGACGTCTTCCACAAGGATTTTCTTTTCCCGGCCCTCCATAGATTTGTAGCGCATAAGCCCGATTTCTTTCTGAAGTTCAAGTACTGCTTCAAGGCGTTCTGCCTTGATTTCTTCAGGAATATGGTCATCAAACCGGGCTGCACGGGTAAGGGGTCTGGGGGAGTACTTAAAGGCAAAAATCTGATCGAATTCTACAGTTTTGAGCAGGGATATGGTGTCCTCAAAGTCTCTATCAGTCTCACCGGGAAAACCCACAATCAGGTCGGTAGTGAGGGTTATATCCGGGCAGAAAGACTTGAGCTTATCCACTATTGCCAGATATTGATCCCTGGTGTAATGGCGGTTCATGCGTTTCAGAACAGTTGTGGAACCTGATTGCACCGGCAGGTGCAGGTGTTCGCACAGGGTATCAAGATCCCGGAAGCATTTCATTAAATCAAGAGAAATATCTTTCGGATGACTCGTTGTAAATCTCAGACGTTCTAAACCCGAAGTTTCATCCACCATACGGAGAAGATCAGGAAAACTGTGGGTGGCACCTGCTTTTTTGCCATAGGAGTTTACATTTTGGCCCAGGAGCGTAACTTCTTTTACCCCTTCATCCAGTATTTGCTTTATTTCAGCCAGGATATCCTCAGATGGACGGCTGACTTCGCGTCCCCGCACATAGGGAACTACGCAAAAGGCGCAGAAGTTGTCACAACCTTGCATGATAGTCACAAATGCCCGGACAGGGTTGGGCTCAGGTAGAGGGGCAGTGACCATGGGTATCAAATAATCCTGTTTGAGTTCAGTATGCAAGACAGGTCCCATGCCGTTTTCTACGTCCTTTAGCATGTCGGGCAAACCGTAAATGCACTGTGGTCCAAATACCAGGTCAATAAATGGCAGACGTTTTAAAAGATGATCACCTTCCTGCTGGGCAACACAACCTGCTATACCAATAATCAAACCAGGTTTTTGTTTCTTGAACTTTTTAAAGCGGCCGACAAGACTGTAGACCTTGTTTTCTGCCTTTTCTCTGATTGAGCAAGTATTTATAAGGATCAGGTCCGCATTATCAGCCTCTGATGTCAGTGCGTATTTCTCGTGGAGGATCTGAGCTATCCTTTGGGAATCATACTCGTTCATTTGACAGCCAAAGGTGGCGAGGTAGAGCTTTTTGCACCCTCTATTCCGGGAACCAGTAGCACTCACATTATTAAAATTTAATAGTTTCATTTTTCTATAGTTGTTGCATTATCCAAGCATTACATCTTGAGTCCATACGATCAAGGCCTATGATGGATTTAAAAGATTTAAGGATAAGCAAAAGGTCTTTTACAGAGCTCTTTACTGCCCGCACCTCAACCAATCCTGCACGTGGGTCAACAGTGCTGAGCACGAACATGTTATCATATCCTTCAAGGATGAAACGAAAAAAATAGACCGATGAAGGGTCTATGCGTAAGGTAAATTTCTCTAATTCAGCCATATTCAATATGCTTTAGGAACGTACAATAAATAACTTGAACAAATTAATGTCTTTTTTGCCGTCTT
>JAGGRV010000137.1 GCA_021159445.1 Deltaproteobacteria bacterium
TTAGCAAAGGATGGAGCTGAGAAGACCCATGATGTCAGATTCTTGACATAGGTGGTCATGGAAAACCAGATTGAGATATAGTTCAGACAGACAATGTATGTACTGTTGCTGAATTGACAGATTTTGTTACCTTGGATTTTATCATGGATCGTACAGCCTCAACTACTGATGGGACGTCAAGACCCACATACTTTCTCAGGGTTTCCTGGCTTCCATGTTTTACAAACCTGTCAGGGAGTCCAAGGCGACAAATTTTGACAGAGGCTATGCCTTTGTCGGAAAGACATTCCAGAACTGCTGATCCGAATCCACCTGCTAAAGAATTTTCTTCAATTGTAAGTATATGCCCTGTCCTGCGGGCCGTTTCTGTTATCAGTTCCTGGTCCAGGGGTTTGACAAAGCGGGCATTTACCACTGAAGCCTTTATTCCATACTGAGCCAGATCTTTTGCAGCAATCCTTGCAGTCTGAACGTGGTGCCCTATGGCAATTATCCCCACATCAGGTCCTTCCAGCTCAACCTCTCCTTTGCCGATAGGGATCTCTCTGAATTGCCAATCAAGGCTAACCCCTGCACCCGATCCCCTTGGATAACGAATAGCTACAGGTCCATGGTGTTTCAAGGCGGTGTATAGCATGTGCTGGAGTTCATTTTCGTCCTTAGGGGCCATTACAACGAGGTTTGGAATGGCCCTCAGAAAGGAGAGATCAAAGGCGCCGTGATGAGTAGGTCCGTCTTCGCCAACCAAGCCTCCCCTGTCAATTGCGAAGACCACAGGCTGATTGGTCAGGCAGACATCATGGATGATCTGATCATAGGCCCTTTGGAGGAAGGTGGAGTAGATTGCCACCACTGGTCGAAGCCCCTCCAGTGCCAGGCCTGCTGCAAAGGTCACGGCATGCTGTTCTGCAATTCCCACATCAAAGAATCTATTCGGAATCTCTTTCTCAAAGGCGTTGAGCCCGGTGCCGGCAGGCATGGCTGCGGTAATTGCCACGATCCTTGGGTCTTCCTTGGCAAGGCGCACAAGTGTCTGGCTGAAGATGTTTGTATAGGAAGGCGGTTTGGACTTTGATGAAGGTTTTGACTTTCCGGTTGAGATTTCAAAGGGGCCAACGCCATGGAATAGGTCAGGATGACGTTCTGCCGGGGGATAACCCTTGCCTTTCTTGGTAAGCACGTGGACCAGCACTGGTCCGGGTATAGTACGCACGTTTTTAAGTGTTTGAATAAGAGACTCCAAGTGGTGGCCTGGCAACGGACCTAAGTATTCAAATTGCAAGGACTCAAAGAGCATTCCCGGAGTTAATAGTGCCTTTAAGGAATCCTCACTGCGCTTTAGCACTGCCCATATGCTTTCACCAACGCCCGAGCGTTTGAGAAAGGATTCAAGTTCCTTCTTAAGCCGGGTTGCCGGACGGCTTGTCAGTTTTCTGCTCAGAAAAGATGATAGTGCCCCGACGTTTGGGGAGATGGACATCTCATTGTCATTTAATATGACGATAAGGTTTTTCCTCAGGTCTCCGGCATTGTTCAGTGCTTCAAAGGCAAGTCCGGCACTCATGGAACCGTCTCCAATTACTGCCACTACCTTGGAGTTCTTACCCTTCAGGTCCAGGGCGGTAGCCATTCCAAGAGAAGCTGAAATAGACGTGCTGCTGTGGCCGGTATCAAGGGTATCGTAGGGGCTTTCACCGCGTTTGGGGAAACCGCTTATTCCATCGTCCTGACGTAATGTATGGAAATTATCCACCCTTCCGGTAAGGAGTTTGTGAGCATAGGCCTGATGTCCGACATCCCAGATTATTCGGTCTTTCGGGGCATCGAAGACATAGTGCAGGGCTATAGTCAATTCTACCACGCCAAGGCTGGGGGCCAGATGTCCCCCAGTTTCAGCCACGGTTTCTATGATCTTGCGACGTATTTCAGAAGCAAGCTGGATAAGCTCCTTGGGCTTGAGATTTTTTATGTCCTGAGGACTTTTTACAGATTCAAGCAAACCTGACATCGAATCTATGCTCCTTATTATCTGTTTCTTTCTACTACATATTGGGCTATCGCCCGCAAAGGCTCGGCGTTATCATCAAAGAATTCCAATTCGGAGAGGGCTTGTCTAAGAAGTTTTTGTGCCTTTCTTTTTGTCTCCTTAAGTCCAAACAGGGCAGGATATGTGGCTTTTAGATTGCGATCATCTGAACCTACCGGCTTTCCAAGAATTTCCTGATCTCCTTCCACATCCAGAAGATCGTCTTTAATCTGAAAGGCTAGTCCCAGAGATTCGCCATATTTTTTCAGATGGTATAGCTCCTCATCGTTTCCCTTACCCAGTAAAGCCCCTATCTCCACAGATGTCTGTATCAGTGCTCCTGTTTTGTGGCTGTGTATGAATGAAAGGGTTTCCGCATCCACCGGGCGTCCCTCCATTAATATATCCGCAGTTTGGCCTCCTACCATTCCGGAGACACCCGCAGCTTTCGCAAGAAGAAAAATAGCTTCACCGAGTAAGCGGGGAGATATATTTTGTGTAAGCTCCGGCTTACAAATGAGTTCAAAGGCATAGGTGAGAAGGCCATCACCTGCAAGAATGGCAACTGCCTCACCATAGACCTTGTGGCAGGTGGGCCTGCCTCTCCTCAAATCGTCATTGTCCATTGCAGGAAGATCATCGTGAATTAAGGAATAAGTGTGGATGCATTCAAGGGCGCAGGCCGCGGGAAGAAGCGCTTTCTGGTCGCCACCTACTGCTTGGGCTCCAGCCATTAGCAAAATAGGCCGGACTCTCTTTCCACCAGACATCAGACTATATCTCATGGCCTCAACCACCGGACCTGAAGGGCCATGCGGCTTGGGAAGCCACTTGTTCAGGGCAGAGTTAATCAGATCCTGTTGTCTTCTCAGATATGTACTGAGATTAAAGGTCTTCATCACTATCTCTTTCCCATGCCTTCAGCAGGGGCTCTCCATTTTCGTCCTGCGAAAGTTGCTGTATTCGCTTTTCTGCATCATCTAAGCACTTGACGCAGTATCTGGAGAGATTTATCCCATGTTCAAAGGTCTTAAGCGTTTCCTCCAAGGGGAGGTCATTCTCCTCCATTTGCTTTACAAGCCTTTCAAGTTCCTTAAGCGCTTTCTCAAAATCCAACTGTTTTGTCATATCTATTATTATGCTTGATCAACATGTAGCTGCATGTTACCTCATACTACATGAAAGTGCGAGCGTCTATAGCAGATCCTTCGACTACTATAGTTAATAAACCGTGGTCAGGGGTGCATGCAGTATTGTTCCGTTTTGTTGAATTGTGGCTGGCCTCTTGCCGGTTCACTATGGTTGGGAAGGATGCCATAAGGCCTCTGCTTGAGCCTGGCAACCCGGCCATAATAGCCTTGTGGCATGCAAGCTTGATATATTCCCTTTTTTGTTTCAGACATCACCCCGGAGTTATCATGGTGAGTGGCAGTTCTGACGGGGAATGGGTAGCAAGGTTTTTAAATAGTTGGGGACAGATTCCGGTACGTGGCTCCAGACACAAAGGAGGGTTTCTAGCTATCAAAGAGATGACCAGGATAATGCGGCAGCAGGGGTGTAATGCCGGCATAGTGGCCGATGGCTCACAAGGGCCGGCAAGGATAGCCCAGAAAGGCGCAGTCGTTCTGGCCAGGGAAACAGGGGCTCCTATGGTGCCAACGGGTCTTGCTGCCAGGCCGGCTTTTAGATTTAACAGTTGGGACCGTACAATCCTTCCCTTTCCCGGGAGCAAAGTGGTCATGGTATATGGACAGCCGATTTCAGTACCGCCGGACGCGAGGGGAATACAGATAGAGGAATTCCGAAAAAATTTTGAAGATAGCCTGAATGAAGCGACCCATCTTGCCGAGGAGATTATAGGCTAAAGGTGAATTGAGCTATTAGCCATTAGCGTTTAGCTTTGAAAAATCAAGGTATTACCTTAATTAGAAATAACACCCAATGGGTTCACTCTGTTGAATTCCCATAGGGGGCAGCAAAGCTGCATTCAACAAGGTGAAAGTTTGTAATAGCAAAACTTCCTATAATCATTAAACTAATAGCTAACCGCTAAAGGCTAACCGCTCAATTTAGGCTGAAGGTGAATCATGGATTTACATTTTAATTCCTTGCATTTTAACTGGCTCGATATTCTCCTGGGGGGAATGCTTGTCATTTTCGTTTGCCGCAGCCTTTGGATAGGTTTTAGCAGGTCATTAGCTTCCCTCCTTGGTGTAATATTGGGGTGTTGGGTGGCTATCCACCGTTTTTCATCCATATCATTCAGGCTTTCACCGTGGATACAGGATGAGGTGTGGCGGTCTCTTGTTTCATTTCTATTAATATTTCTTTTGGTATATCTTGTTTTTTTTATTGCCGGCATCATGGTTCAAAAGATGTTCACGGCCCTCAGATTAGGTTGGATCGACAGGTTTCTTGGGGCTGCTGTGGGTCTTGCCAAAGGCCTGGTTTTGGCAGGAATCATAATATTTATGCTGACCATTTTTTTACCATCCAATAGTCCGCTGCTCAAGGAATCATGTCTTTATCCGGCTTTGAGCCGAGTGGCACAGGTAATGGGATCGACGGTTCCTGGCCACCTTAAGGGTCGCTTTATGTGGAAGTGGAGAAAGTTCCACTCAGGCCCGGATAAAGGGCAGGGACAAGAGATTTAAGGCATGATTCCGTAGCGCACAATAAATGTTAAGGAACGTACAATAAATAACTTGAACAAATTAATGTTTTTTTTGCCGTCTTCTTCGTTGCTCGTCGATCACATAACCCGTTATGCTCGCTCCTCGCGCCTTGAATACAACAAAAAATCCTATTAATTTTTGTTCAACTTATTTATCTCCCGTTCCTAAATGCTGAATTTTGAATTTTGAATTAAGGTATATGTTTTTTAAATTTTCTTCCACAATTCAGCATTCAACATTCACAATTCAAAATTGTGTCTGAACAGCCTTTTCCTTCAGACACTTGTTAGTGTTCAATCCAATAGTTTGGTGACTCTTTGGTTATTATAACATCATGGACGTGGTTTTCTTTTAGACCTGCAGGAGTTATGTGCACAAAGCGGGCATTTTGCCTGAGTTCCTCTATGGTTTTGCAGCCAATATACCCCATGCCTGCTTTTAGTCCTCCGACCATTTGGTAAATAGTGGCGGAAATCGGACCCCTATATGGTACTCTGCCTTCAATTCCCTCTGGGACCAGCTTTGCCTCTGTTCGGACACTTTCCTGGAAATATCGGTCCTTGCTACCATCTTTCATGGCCCCCAGCGAGCCCATACCGCGATAGACCTTGTATTGCCGGCCCTGGTAAAGCTCCAGATCTCCCGGACTTTCATCCGTGCCGGCGAGCAGACTCCCTATCATGATGCAATGGGCACCGGCCCCTATGGCCTTTGTCAAGTCACCGGAAAATTTGATACCTCCGTCAGCTATGACGGTTTTCCCATTTTTTTGTGCCACGGCAGCACAGTTGTGTATAGCAGTCAACTGTGGTACGCCTACACCTGCAATAACCCGGGTAGTACAGATAGAGCCCGGTCCTACTCCAACCTTTACGGCGTCAGAGCCGGCCTTAAACAGGGCCTCTGCAGCCTCTGCGGTGGCAATATTTCCTGCAATTATCTGGACATTGTGAAAGGTCTTTTTGATTTCAGATACCGCATTGATCACGTTTTTGGAGTGTCCGTGGGCCGAATCTATAACTACCACATCCGTACCGGCATTGATCAAGGCCTCCACATGTGCCAGGCAGTTCTCACCTACACCCGCTGAAGCCCCAACCATCAGGCGACCGATGTCATCCTTGCAGGCCATGGGATATTTCTTGATCTTTTCTATATCCTTGATCGTGATCAGACCCTTGAGATTTCCCTCGTCGTCCACTACCAGGAGTTTTTCAATACGGTGTTTGTGTAAGATGACTTTTGATTCTTCAAGAGTGATCCCGACAGGGGCTGTAACCAGGTTTTTACTTGTCATCACCTCGCTGACTTTGAGATCCCAATTTGTTTCAAATCGCAGATCCCGGTTTGTGACAATACCCTTCAGTTTTTCTCCTTCCAATACCGGCACACCTGATATTCTATACTCACGCATTATCTGTTGTATATCCCAGATACGCTGATCCGGGGAGACCGTCACTGGGTCCACGATCATGCCGCTTTCAGACTTTTTGACCCTCTCAATCTCCCTTACTTGGGCCTCAACAGGCATATTCTTATGGATAATGCCGATACCACCCTCTCTTGCCATACTAATGGCAGTTTGGGCCTCAGTGACCGTGTCCATGGCTGCGCTCATTACGGGGATATTAAGACGGATTTCAGGTGTGAGCTGGGTAGAAACATCTACTTCTGTCGGCAGAACGCTGGAAAAAGCCGGTACCAATAACAGGTCATCAAATGTATATGCCTCGGGTATTGGGTGGTTCAGCATGGTTATCAGACTCCTTATCAATTAAACTTGTTAAAAGGCCAAGTAGAAGACCTCCATCGCTAACAGTCAACTCTTTGAATTCAGTTACATGTAATATTTCTCGAAATATTGCTATTCCTGCTAAAATAATATCTGCTCGTTTGGATTCAAGCCCGGATATACTCCTTCTCGCATTAATTTCCATATCCGTTAGAAAGTTCCATAATTTATCAAGCTCTTGAGATCCGATGGCATATCCCCTTATCCGTCGAGGGTCATACTTTTCCATGACCAGTGCCATGGTCACCAATGTGGTAGCAGTTCCACCGACTCCTACTACAGCTTTGGGGGATTGGGGAAGTTTAGCAGATAAATCCGATAGCTTTTGTCTGATATGAAATCCGAGTTTTTCAAGCTCTGCGGGAAGCGGGGGATCTGTCCTGATAAACTCTTCTGTGAGATTCACAGCCCCAATATTAAGGCTCCAATTAAATAATATGTTACTGTTCGCAGCCAATACAACTTCACTACTTCCTCCCCCAACATCCACAACCAAAAAAGGGGCGCTTATGTCAGGTAATGTGTTACGCACTCCCTTGACCGACATTAAGGCTTCCTCGTCGCCTGATAATATCTTTATATTAAATCCTTCTGCCTCTGCCAGGTCCAAGAACTCTCCGGCATTTGCAGCGTTTCTCAGGGCAGCCGTGCCACAGACTATTTCATCACAGACTCTGAATTTATCAAGGACATTGCGGAAATTTCGAAGCGTTTCAACTCCCCTTATTATGGCATTTTTAGTCAGTCTTCCATTAGCGGCAAGATCTTGGCCCAACCTCACATTTTTAAGTTCGGATGCAAGGACTTGTGGCCTATTATCCACAATCCGGGCTACAGCCAGCCTGAAGGTCTGAGAGCCAAGATCTATGGCAGCTATTGTTTTGTTACGAAAATTTGCATCCATATATGCAGACATCACGGCATAAAAAATAAGTATTTGAATATATGGGGCATTTGCTTCTCATAATTTCTTATGCATTTCTGAAAATATAATATATTGATATTAATTCAATAGTCGAGAAAAAGAAAAACGTGTTGGTTTTGAGAAGTTAGGATAAGCTATCTTATTTTCCTGGAAAGGTTTCAAATTTAGATTTGCTGAAGGGCAAATCCATAAGCCTCTGTGATTTGGAGAAGAAAAAGTTCTATGATTTAATGCAGTTTATGGCATATAATTCTCGCGAATGGCTGGTGGAGATTTTCCGCGATTGTTATAGTGACCAACGTGAGGTAAAGCTAGTTCTGAATATGATAACCCGAAATTTTTTTCAAGATTAGGAACGTACAATAAATAACTTGAACAAATTAATGTCTTTTTTGCCGTCTTCTTCGTTGCTCGTCGATCACATAACCCGTTATGCTCGCTCCTCGCGCCTTGAATACAACAAAAAATCCTATTAATTTTTGTTCAACTTATTTATCTCCCGTTCCTTACCAAAGAGCAATCAAAAAATGAAAAAGTTTGGATGGATCACCATTTACTGCATTCTGATGATTGGATTGGTATCGCCCCTCTTGGGACAGCCTCTTCATTCAAAAACTGCGGATGTAATTGAAAAATTAAATGCTGCTCTTGTTGAATCCATGAAAAAGGGAGATAAGCTTGGTTTCTTTGGGCGCTGCAGGCTTTTGGAGCCTGTCATAAAGAACAGCTTTGATTTCCCGTATATAGTCAGAAAAGTTACTGGGAAATACTGGAAAGATATGGACGAAAACCAGCGAAAAATGCTTTTGAATAATTATATTGTCTGGACCGTGGCCAAATATGCCCAACGTTTTCACAAATACAAGGGGCAAAAGTTCGAAGTGGTTTCGGAATCTGAATTCCGACCACAGGTCATGAGCGTTAGGAGTAACCTAGTAAAAGCGAATAAGGAAATAATAGAATTCAGGTATTTTCTGCTGGAAAATAAAGGAAGCTGGCGTATTGTTGATATTCAGGTTTCCGGTGTCAGCCAATTGGCCATAAATCGTACACAATTCAAGCGAGTGCTGAAAGACAAGGGATTCGACGGATTAAATACAGGCTTGAAGGAAAAAGTAAAAGAGCTTTCCGCAATCGGAAAAAGCTGA
>JAGGRV010000200.1 GCA_021159445.1 Deltaproteobacteria bacterium
AAGGAACAGCCAAAAGTGTTTTACGTCAGTCATTGAGGAAGTATTTTGGCCTAGCTGACAGCCAGCTCGATCACGTAGTTACAAAAGCAGTGGATGGACTGATTGAAAAGGAGCTGTGCGTTCAAGATCAAGATGTTCTTGTATGTCGTCCTGATAAACTGAAGGAATTTGATGTTGCAATGGACACTCTAGTAGAAGGTGTAGACAACAGGCTCAAAGTTCGCGAAGGGGTTGATGCAGACCAACGATTGCGCAAATCGATTGTTGACATAATGCATCGACTTTTTTTGACCCGTGGATGGGATCTAGGAGCCCATTTTGCGGGGGGATGTCCGTCGAGTACTTTTGAGGCTTGGGAGCAGATAGAGAGCTTACTTGGCACTTTTGCAAAACGTATTTCACCTGATTTATCCAAGGCCGTTGCCAATGCAATCTTTGATCTATTCAGACATCCGGAGGACAGGGAGGCAGAGCTACTTGCAGATATTGGAAGGATCGCTTTTGGTGTCGAGTTGGTGCTAAACAATTCCCGATCGATTGCGGCGCAACTATTTCTCATACCAGAAACATTGTACCTAGATGCTAATGTTCTGATGCCAGCAATAGTGGAAGGCCATCCATACAGCCCAGTTTATGCTGATGCTATCTCTAGGTTGCAAGATGCAGCAGCCGTCACTGGAGGTTCGATCAGAGTGTTTACGGCAAAAGAATTCCTAAACGAAATTGTTAGCCATCGCAGACTCGCTATACGGCACGTAAGAGAGCATGGACTTGAAACGCCGGATAGATTGCGTCGCCACATCCTGATCTCTGGTGCAGATAGGACAAATGTCTATATTGGAGCATATGCGAGCTGGGTTGGCAGAAGAAAGGAAGATATTTCATTCATGGAATTCTTGAACAAGGTGGCGCCCTATACGTCTGAAGATAGCCTGGCAATTTTTTTGGAAAAGCAAGGCGTCCGAACCATCACGCTCACATTTATAGCAGATGAGGAAAGAAGTCGTTATCAGCAATTCAGGACTGCCTTGCACGCAGCCTATGAGGACAGCATTGATTATACTAGCTCGAAAGCGCGTGTACTCATCGACCATGAAGCCAGCCAGTTGACTCGCCTCATTTTAGATATAGAGTCCGGGCGCAAACCCATATTCGTTACAGCAGACAAACGCCTCATGGGAATGTGCTGTGGATCGGATCTAGGTCGTTGTGCAAATGCGATTATCTCACATTTGGGATTTATCCAACTGGTTGATCTGCTTCTTGGGATAAAGACCGACAGGAGAGCGCTAGCACGACTAATGTGGAGTGTTGGGCTTTCGGACGAAAAGACAGCCATGCGCAATTATCTTATCGACTTGGCACTTCAGCACTATAATGAGGCTTTGGCTATGACTATGTGGAAAGTTGTTGATCAGATTTCTGATAAGGCAGCTACAGCAGCTGAGGCAGAAGGCATAACGATGTTTTCTGGAAAAGAGCACGACATGGCCCGTACTGTAGCCTTTCTTGATCGCTTTGAACAAGATTTCTTTAAGAACATGGCCGAAGTAATTAGAAAAAGAGAAAAGGCAATTTAGGCTGGGATTTCTATAGAATAAATCTCACAAAGGGAGAACCGGTTAGGGCGATTATGTCACGTTGAATTGTGGTTCAGGGCGCCAATCGGGTCGGGCCATGCCAACATACTGACATTGCATAAGAAACGGTCAGAATTTGTGCTAAATAGGGCCTTAAAACGGCATGTTGGGACCTAAAATCATCCTTCTTGGAAAGCGGGGATCTGTGCTCACCCGTTCATGTCGGCCAAGAACTGACCTCATCAAGCTCCCTCCAAAGAAAATATTTGAAAACAACTAAACAACTGCGTCCGGAAAACAGCGGCGTCAGAGCTTCAATCTTTAGTTTTTATGATTTACTCTCCGAGACGCCTATCGTGTTTTCATAGGAAGGCCTCTCAGGATAGAAAGTGAGGTAAGAAATTGCAGGAATTGCGGGACGTTATTGACCAGATTGAATAAGTTTGATAATGGTATGAGCAAATAGCTGAGATGACCTTTACCAGCGATTCGTTTCCTGGAAAAGAGGATATATCCAGATAATGAAACTAAGGCATTGACTGGCCTGGATTCCCACAGAGTAAAACTTTCTTAACATGGACTTGGAACAACTATTTTTTCGTTTTCCCCTGCCTCATCACACAAGAAAGGTAAAATATCCTCACGAGGCAGAAGCTAAAGAGGCCAGCCTATTCAATTCGTTCAAGAAGTCACGTTGTCGGACACCCTCTATGGAGCTTAGTTTTCTCTGCTTGGCAAAAACTTCCCGCACCTCAGTCTCCGCAACAATATGCTCCTCGCCGCATCGCCATCCCTGGGCTTCTGCTTCATCCTTTGCGGCCTTCCGCGCCTCGTCATTGTAAAAACGCCAATATTTCAAGGCTTCTTCTTCGTCTCTGATAGGGGAGAGTTGAACCTCGTTCGCAAGTCGCCCTTTCAGCGCCGGGAGCATTTCTCGATATCGTTGCAAGGCATCTGTTGTGAGCGCTACCATCAGAAAGAGGTATTTGGGCAACGCGTCGATTAAGGCCCGCAACGCAGAAAGATAGCGGAGCACAATGGTTTTCGACAAACTAAAGTCCTGTTTCTCCAACTCGTCTAACAAAAGGAAAATACCCCGTAATTCACCCAATTCGGCGCTGAAAAACACTATCTCTCGCAAAGCACGTGTCTTCGATTCCACTGTATCCAAACGGAAGTTGATATCCAGTTGTTCACGATGTGCCTTCCTAACAGGAAGTCCGAGCAGCCATTGATGTGCCAGATGGATTGCCTGGTCAAAATTGCTCAAATTCCCTTCACTGCTCGTTTTGATTAACGCCTTCAACATATTTTTGATATCCGGAGCCCGCACATGATCCAACAAAACATCCACCTTGGGCTGTTTGTCATCACGTGATGCAGTCGCTAAAACCCTTTTCAGGTGTTCCTCACCAAGGTGCTCGAATATAGAGCGAACCAAAGGCTCAAATGATGGCTCCGGATCAGCCAGATAGCGGATGACAAAAAAACCGCGACCTTTAAGCTTTTCATGCAAAGCCTCTTGATAGGCATTTAAGAGATTCGTCTTCCCAATACCCTGGCTGGCAGTAATAGCCAAAGCGTGAGATCTCGGTTCGCCAATAAAGGCCTTTACTTCTCTATCAACAAGTCCATCGGCGTCTGTCGACAAATGGGGATGTCCACTTGTCTGGGCAGCGCTTGGGAAAGGATTAGCCAGTACACCAAAACGTTCGCACAGTCTTTTTTGATCGCTGTCACTTTCTGGTGCCTGAGCTTCTTTTTCGAAAAGGTCTTCAAGAGGCATGGTTGACACCCTGAATTTTTATTCTAACTGCTGCGGTGCCGGGCAATATAAAATCACCGTGATATAGGTATTTGCGCTCTATACACGGCGTTCCGCCTTTGTCTGTAATCATCCAAAAGCAGTGCTCGTCGAAGCGAGTGTCCGGCGTCGATCCCTCAGCGAACACTTCAATACTTTCTTTTTCTTTAGTTACCGCCAAAAGGTTTCTTGCGGCTACAGGATGGACATGTTGTTCAACCGCGAGGTATTCCAGCCACCGGCCTGTGAGCACCCATTCAGTGCCGTCGTTCTCACGGAGCTTTTGATAGACAGCAACGGCCATCCTGGAAAATTTTTCATTACCTGGCACGTTTGGAGTAAACACGATGCCGCGATCCACTACACGCAACCAAGCACAGGCCGCTTCGCCCAAAGCCAGGTATGTCGAACGAGCTGACTCTGATATGGGTATTCCAGGATCGTCAGGAGACACAACCACTTTTTCCTTCACAAATTGAAACAACGCATGGAATGATGGCACAGATTTGAGGATACTCAAAACTCGATCCGTAAGTTTTGCTGTCAACGCCTCCCAAAGCTGCAAAAGCCTATCTGTCTTATGAAGATCGTCATCCTTTTCCAGAACCAGTTCACCGCTACGGAGGAACCTCTCGTACTTAAGGTAGGTGTCCCGTCCTTGCACATTGATGAGTTCTTGCGCATTTTTTCTGGATAAGTGGCCTCTTTTAACCACATGTCCAATCAATGACAACATTTTGTTGGGAGAGAATTTGTAGGAGCCCGACAAATCCGAAGCTTTTCTGGTGGGAGCCTTCAGTTTTGATGGCAGAGGTTCTACCCCGACATCCGGTGCGTACTGCATAGTCGGCGGAAGGCGCTCAGGTTCTAGCTTTGCCCAGAGGAGATCTTCCTTCGCGTGTAAGGGTTGCCATGTCACTCCCTGAGAATCCGCACCAATCCCCCATAAATCCAGAGCTGCGTCAAGATCTGTGGCAGAAAGACGTGCTCGACCAAACGATACTGCCAGCTCCCACAATACGTCTACTAAAGAAACAGTATAGATATCAGATGAGAACGGATGGTAAAGTGCACCAGTCGTCCTCATACCTTCGATTTTAGGAACTGAACGAGCCTGGAAGAAGAAGACGCCCAACCCCTCAGCCATCGCCATCCTGGCCATACCTTGGTCACTTGTGATTACGAAGAGTGGATGGTCCGGTCGGACATTGGATTGAAAGCGTCTTGCGGTCTCGACAATGAGACGGTCAGCGAAACTCCGTGTAACGTTTTGCAACCCGAGATTTTTATCCTCAGGATCACTCGATGGCGTGACTATCCCCCGTAAGGGATCTGCACCAAGATCTCCTCTGTCGAGTTCGATCTCTGGATTTAGCTCCATCCTGAGAAGCGTTCGTTGCCCTCCTTGGCTAAGAAGGTGCTGTCGCAGTGCTTGATAGCGTTTTGCACTTTTGTTTCCGCTTGATCTGAAACGAACTTTGAAATAGTTGTCAACGTTGGCGAGAATCTCCATATGGACGATAGCGGGAACCTTCACTCTCGCCCAAGGTGAAAGGAAGCGGCACACGAAGTCGAGGGCACCTTGGTGAACGGCACTTGTATCGGGAACGATCGTTGTAGGTCTCCGCAAAGGCAGCATAGCGACTGTATCAGCATCGAATACTGGCAAACAGAGATATGTCCGGCGAATAACATCTTGGAGTCCCTCGTGAAACGTTTTCTTAATTTTCCTGCAGCATTTCTCATTCATACTTTCCGGCAGGGCTGCCTTGATTGAGCGGTCCAAATCGTCTTGCTTCGGTATTAACCACTCAAATCCGCCAAAGAGGATTGCACAGTTTTCGTCGTAACGTGTCCCCTGTTCATCTGCGTCCAACCCAGGGTGAAGCTCTATTGTCCCAAGGGAAACCAATTCTTCGCCGTCTCCTCTCTTAAAACAAATATCTTCGCTGACAGAAAGTTCGAGGCTTTTTTGCATTTTGAACATTTCTGCCAGGTGACTCGCAGCCTCGCTTTTGTCAATGAGTTTCAAATTCGCAGGTCTCCTCATAGCTGGACTAGCGGAGCGTTATGCTCGCTTTCGGGACATCTCGAAAGGTGTCACAGATCCATTTCAGTCGGCAACGGAGGGCGAGTAGGCGCTGTTGTCTGATACAGACCGGCGATTGTTGTTTGTCCGGAAGTTCCTGCTCTTGCGTGGAGTCGGTCCATGATGAGGCACCACCAGCTAACATCCCATCAAGTAAGCTCAACACATTTTCAAGAACTTCAATTCCTCGTTGGGAAGGGGATTTTTCTAGACCGAAACCATCGAAAAGAGCGGTACGCATACTCTCGGCTTTCTCAGCGTTCTCAATTCCGTCAAATGGACTCTCCTGCATTTCCCAGGAGTAAATCTGTTCATGAAACAAAGACATGTCTGCCGGTTTGCCTTTCACAACGTCCAGGTATCGGCCGCTCCACCGAACAGGACGCCAGACTGATAGTCTCAGATTGGGCGATTCTCTCATCATATCGATACTTGCTTCAAGTGCTGCTGATATCCGGTTAATCTCTTGTGTTTTATAGCTGAGCTGATGATAGGAGACCACTTTTTGCGATTTAGACCAGAGTGGCACTCCCAAACACCATCTTTTGTATCACTTGTAACACTATCGGGAACCACAGGTCAATAAATCTTTCTGCGTAATCTGACTGAAAAATGGCCATCCATTCCGAACTCAAACGACCGATGATTCCAATTTAATTCTGCTATTTTTTAGTAAGGTTCGGAATCTTGAGAATTTTCATAGCGGCACTGGATAACAAAAATTGGGCGGTCTTTTCGTATTATATGTTTCCCAACTGCGAGATGAAACAATTTAAGGAAATTTTCCAAGGATTCAACATTTACTGAGGAAACCGCATCGGCTAATAGCGTATGATATTACTTATACAGAGAACAGATGAAGATATCAGCCTGATCCAGGATCCTGACGTAATTCGTCAGATACTCAAGCACCTGGGGCTTTAGAAGCGGGATGAGGGGTCTCGATGCAAAAGGCCAAAACCAGATCATGGGCTGGTAGTCTATGATGTATAACCCTTTACACTCTACCTATCACCAGCCCCCAGCTCTTTTCTTGTTATTTCCAGCTTGTCCTGACTCTGCTCCCATTTCAGGAGTAACTTGTCCTGCTCTTCCCTGAGTGTTTTGTATTCGCTAAGGAGCGGGACACCTCTGTTTTTATCACTAAAAATATCCGGATCTGCAAGCAATTTCTCCAGTTCTTTCTGCCTTACTTCAAGTTCAGCGATTCGTCCTTCCAACCGCTCTACTTCAGTCAGGATCGGTTTCAGGGTATTGTATATCAGTTGCCGTTTTTCCGCCTTTTCCCTTTTTTCTTTTTTTCGATCTTGTCCCTTTCTGACTGACGCCTTGTTTTTCCTTCTTTTCTCATGCGTGTATTCCCGGCCGGAAGAATTCGCCGATTCATCTTCCGCCCCGGCAATATGGCAAAAATATTCTGTCAGATTTCCCGGGTACTCTACTATCTCGCCCCCCCTAATATCCCAGATCTTTGTTGCCAGCCTTTTGATAAATGACTGGTTGTGCGAAACAAACAGCAGTGTGCCGTTGTATTTGGAGAGCGCATTGATCAATGCCTCTGAAGATGAAATATCTAGATGATTGGTCGGTTCATCCATCACCATAAGATTTCCAGGCTTGACAAGAAGCTTTGCAAGCGATACACGGGCTTTTTCACCCCCGGAAAGGACACCTATAACCTTATCCACGTCCTGCCCTGAGAAAAGGAAGGCCCCACAGACCCTTCTCACAAAACCGATGCTTTCATTCGGGACAACCTTATACACTTCCTGGATTACTGTCTTTTGAAGGTCAAGCATGTCTGAGTGATGCTGTGCAAAATAGCCCATGCTGACTGCATGCCCCAGCGATATCTTCCCCTCATCCGGTTTTATTTCACCAGCCACCATCCTGAGCAAGGTTGTCTTGCCGCATCCATTTGCCCCTATAATGGCTATCCTTTCTGCCCGTGACACGGTCAAATTAATGTCTTTATACAAAGGCTTTTCATCAAACCCCTTTGCCATACCCTTGATTGATATGACAACTCCTCCACTCCGAGGGACCTCGGGGAAAGAAAAATGAGTCGTCCTCTCCCTGCGGTAGCCCTTTACCAGTTCCATTTTTTTGAGCAATTTAATCTTGCTCTGTGCCTGTCTCGCCTTACTGGCCTTAGCACGGAATCTTTCAATAAATTTTTCCGCCTCTTTGACTTTTTGCTCCTGCTTTCTGGAATTTGCCTCCAGGGTTTTACGCTCCTCCTCACTGGCCTTTACGAAAAAGTCGTAATCGCCGTTGTAAGATTTCATCCCTTCAGGCCCAAAGCTGATAATGCGTTGGACCTGCCGGTTGAGGAATTCCCTGTCATGGGACACAAGAATCATGGCGCCACCAAAGTCCTGCAGAAACTGCTCAAGCCAATGCACCGAAGGAATGTCAAGATGATTGGTCGGCTCATCCAGGAGGAGAAGATCAGGCCTCTGGTAAAGAAGGCTGGCAAGGGCTGCCCTCATTTTCCATCCACCGCTCAGAGAAGAAACAGATCTGTCAAAATCAGACGTGACGAACCCAAGCCCCGACAGGATACTTTCCGCCGCATGACGCGGATACTCCAGGTCAAGCATGTTGATCTCCTGAAGGATTTCCGCCAGCTTTTTTGCAGCTCTTGTCTGGTCCTGTTTGGAAGACATATCCTTAAGGGATGCTTCCGCCCTTCCAAGCTCATTTTCCAGTTGTACCCGCCCAGGAACGGATTCAATAACAGACTGCAAGAGAGGCCCTGTCAAGGTCTCTTGGATATCCTGGGGCAGGTATCCGACCCTGCCCCCTTTTGTCACACTGATTTCTCCGCTGTCAAGGGCAACCTCCCCAATGATAAGCCGGAGCAAAGTGGTTTTCCCTGATCCATTCGGGCCCACCAGGCCTATCCGGTCTCTCGGTTCCACTTGAAACCCGATCTCATTAAAAATCTGCTTCCCGGTAAATGAAAGAGAGACCTTTACGACTGTTAGAAGACTCATTTGAAAAAAGATCCCTTAATCAAAAGCATCTATTTAGGAACGTACAATAAATAACTTGAACAAATTAATGTCTTTTTTGCCGTCTTCTTC
>JAGGRV010000026.1 GCA_021159445.1 Deltaproteobacteria bacterium
TGCTCGCTCCTCGCGCCTTGAATACAACAAAAAATCCTATTAATTTTTGTTCAAGTTATTTATCTCCCGTTCCTAAACTGGGGTTAGTGAGGACTGTCACAAGTACCTGAGTCATGAGTGTTGAGGTCCTTTTCTATTATTAGTCTGACAAAGGTGCAATGGGACTCTTTTAAAAGAATCCTTCCTCCCACTATCTTTAGGAGCTTTTTCATTTTTGACAGGGTCTCATAGTCAATAAGGATTTCCATCTTGTAACCCATTGGTGTTGCAGGATTCCTCAGGCGCAGTCCTGCGCCTGCGAGGCCCTTTCAGCAGTCACCTATGCTATCTATAGACTCGATGATCTCGTTCTTGAAACTATTTTGACTAGTAATATTGCCGGACATCCTTATTTCCTGTGGTCAGTGTCTATGGAGTATCGAGTGATGCTCCTTTGGTATTAACTTTTGAGTCATGGAAAAATTATCCTAACCCGGATAAACCGGAAAAGTGCCTAAAGTTCTTTAGCAAAATATCTATAAAATCATGTAATATTGGATAATTATTGCACTCACAAGAAAAGTTCTTCGGGGAGCCTCTCAAATAGCGAAAAGAGTAGTAAAGAGAACACGGATTAAATATACTATAGAAAATTTAAGCATTTGACACTATGTTTGAGTCTGATGCAAAAATTGATCAAAAAAGGATGTTTTGAAATTGGCTCTTTCTATAATCAGCAATGAAAAATAGTCAAATATCAAAACTGCTGAAGCAGCTTGAATCAGGGTACTCGCTTCCTGCCCTATCCCCTGTGGCCATGAAGCTGGTCGAACTGGCATCAGATGAAAAATCTTCGTCTATGGATCTGGTAAATCTGATTGACAAAGATCCTCCATTGGCTGTGCGGCTTCTAAAACTCGCAAATAGCGCATTCTTCAGCTCAAGGAATCCTGTATCTGCGCTTAATCAGGCAGTTGTAAGGATCGGATTCAACCGTTTACGAGTTATGGCCCTATCAATTTCATTAAGGGACACCTTTCCAATGGGTAAGGTAGGTCCTCTCAATTATGAAAAATTCTGGACAATTTCACTATATCGTGCCCTTATCTCAAAATCACTCGCAGATGTCTTTAAAAGCAGCAATACAGATGAGGCATTCACCTCCGGCCTACTGATGGAAATCGGACTTCTTATCTTTTTTGAAATATTCATCAAGGGAAAAAACGAGGAAGTTAGCCTTGACCTTGAATCAATTGAAGATCTCTTGGCCTGGGAAAGAGACAAGTATTCGTTAGACCATCGTCAAATTGGAGAGATCGCCCTAAAGCACTGGAATTTCCCTGAAAACATTGTGGTGTGTCAGCGAGCTGACAAGACTTCTGTAAAAAATAGGGAACAGGCAGCTCTGATACAAATATGCGAACAGGCGGGAGCACTCTCTAAACTCATGTCTATGAAATCCTTTGAATTTCATTCAATTTATAATGAAGTAGAAAATTTTCCAGGGCTAACCCAGGATATGATAAATGACATACTGATCTCCACCTTTGAACAGGTTGAAGAAATTGCAGCCAACCTCAGTGTGGAAATAAATAAAGAAAAGGATCTTTTGGCAATCATGGAAAAGGCGAATCAGGCCTTGGGCAGAATTTCGGAGAAGATATCAACACAGGAAGTATCTTCAGGACAACCCATCCCACCCTCGTTTGCATTACTGGAACAGGGGGAAAAAGATATCAAACAAACATTACATGCAGTTGCCCACGAGATCCGTAATCCCCTTCTAGCAGTGGGAGGTTTTGCCAAAAGACTATCTGATTCCTTGGACCCATCTTCCAAAGGTGGAAAATATATCCAGATAATACTGCGTGAGGCATCCAGGCTTGAAATGGTTCTTTCAGAAATGACTGACACTAATAGGAAATCGCCCCCAACTCCCCCTTTCTCCAGTCCCTGACCTGGCATAGCCTGGTAACCTGCTTATATAAGCTCAGGGCTGATCAATTACAGGCTTTACGGCCTCTGCCTTTACCCAGCCCCTTTTTTTATCCGGCAGGCTGACCAGAGACCATCCATCTTCTGATCTTTCATAATGCACAATAGTGCCTGCATGGAGCTTAAAAAGCACTGTATCCCGTATATCAGGACCGGCAAGGATGTTTACTTCTTGTTCGAGGATAACAGCACGGTTATCTGTGTTTAACTCGTACCATTTCAGCCCAAAAGAGGCGCTGGCGATAATCCATAAAATCATGGATATGAGACAAACGTGGTAGGTCCACTCAAACTTGAAAAACAGCCTTATCAAAAGGGCCGTCCAGAACAGGAGATTCAGGACGGCAAAACCCCATAATAGCTTGCCAAGGCTCAGGTCCTTAAGCCAAAAAAAGGCCATGCTGACAAGGTCTTGGGATTCGGAAACAGCATCCCGGGTCTTATCAAGGGCATAGCTAAGGTTGAAATTCAGGTCTGCATCTCCCGGCATCAGGATGTGGGCCCGTTCATAGTTCAGAATGGCCAGGCCAAGCTGGTCCGTACGAAAGTAGGCGTTGCCCAAGTTGTAATAGAGATTTCCGTCCTTGTGGCCAGCATGGATCAACTGATCATATCCATCGATCGCCTCCTGGAAACGGCCTTGCTTGTAAGCCTGATTTGAACTGAAAAACAGTTCCTCTGATTCGCTGGTCTGAAGGGCTATGATATCAGGTCCAAGAAAACAGACTATGAGAAAAATTGTTATGCCTAAGCAGATAGATCTTTTCACCGGATCTCCTTTTCAATCTGCTTGACCAGTTGGGAGGCGTCTTCTCCAAGAGCGCAGGCCTTCTGTCCCTTACCGGTGTAAACAGCATCTTCAAGTCCTTTTAAAATGGCCTGTATCTTCTGGACCGTATCAAGGCTGACCCCCTCTGATCTTAAGATTCCAGCCGCCTCTTCCGAGGTGAGGGAACCAAGGGACAGGCCAAATCGCTCGTTCAAATAATCCCTGAATGATAAAGCCAAATCGTTCGAACTGAGTCCATCCTGGCGGCATTTCCTGATAAATTTCTTGGCTGCCTTTTTTGCCGTTAATGTGGCAAGTGAACTGTCTGATCTTTTCCCAAGCTTCAGTCCAAGGAAGGCTACTGCATAGATAAAAAACGGCCCAATGAAGATAAACCAGAAAACAAGTCCTCCAGGCCGGATAATGGACCCCTTCCCCAGGTCTTTTATGGAGGTATGGATTGGCAGGATGTCATGGCCCAGCTCTTTAATTGCTTTTTTTGCAGGGCCTTCAGTCTTTTGTCCGTTTGAATGGTCCGTGGAGGCCTGCATCTGTTTTACCTCGCCCGGCAGGACGGAAAAAGAAAGGCGCGAGGTCTCTATTCCCCGATATTGATGGGTCTTGGTATCAAAGAAGCTGAGCGAGAAAGGAGGGATCTGGTAGCGCCCTTCCTTTTCAGGCACCAGTGCCCACTTCATGGTCTTTGAGCCGGACAGTCCTTTTGCATCTTCCTTGACCTTCAGGACCGGCTCATCGGCATAGACCTTTATATGGTCAGGTTCAGGCCACTTTAAGTCCGGGATGCGGTTGACATTTCCCCGGCCGTTCACGATGACTGTCAGCGTAACGGATTCCCCGGCCTTTATCGTATTAGGCTCCAGCTTGGAATTGATCTTAAAATTCCCCACCAGCCCGCTGAAATCAAGTGGTTTCCCCTTACCAGGCAAGGGAAGCACATTAAGTTCCAGGGGCTCACTGGCCACTGTCACGGGCCGCCCTGAGGAGAAAGAAAAAAGGGGATCATTAAAAAAGCCTCTGCGTGACCGGCGTTCGGGCTGGGCAACGGTCATTTTCATTCTTGAGGGTTCGATCCCACAGATTCCCTCTTCTGAAGGTAAAAGGGCATATCGTACCTCCACAACATCGTAAGACTGGCCATTGTAAAAACTCTGGTATTCAATGGGCTTCCCGAGCTGTCTGAAAGTCAAATGTTCTATGTTCGGCAGGTCCAGGGATATGTTGCCGACCCTGGTCTGGTGATATAGCTTCAGGGTATAGATCGACTGCTCTTCCACATATACCTTTGTGGATGAAAGCCCGGCAGTCAGAAAAAGAGGACCTCGATCAACACCGGACAATTGAGGCCGTTTGACAACTGTCAATGTGGCTGTGTTGCTTCTGTAAGTCTTTCCATCGACCGTTACCTCGACAGGTCCTATTTCAAAAGTCCCGGTCTTTTTTGGCTGTAAAAAAAATGTATAGTCAATCCCTGAATTGACTTGGCCATTTATGATCTCAAAGCGGCTTGAGGTCCCGCCCTGAGTGATATCAAAGTCATCCATGCCCTTAAAAACAGGCTGGGAGTCGCTTTCCCTGGCCCCTGCTACGCTGACAATCATGCTTATGGAATCCGCAATGGTGGCTTCCTCTCTATTAAGCCTCATGGATACGGATATATCGGCCCTGGCCGGACAAGAGATCAGCATGAACTGGAAAAGCGCCAACAGCACTAAAATAGACCTCTTCATCTTACCAGTCCTTCCCTGATTGTACGCCATGCCTTTTGTCTTCTGGGACCTGAAAACGCATAAAACGGGAGCGATCTTCCTTGAGATTGTCAAGCAGGGCCTCGGCCTTTTTTCTGTCGATTGCAGACATGGCCTGTCCGGTGTTTTTATCCCCTCCTGCACTTCCTTCCTCCGGCATGGCCTGAAGCGGTTTGAGGTCACCCGAAAGGTCTTTTGGTGATTCCTGCCCGGCCTTTTGATCCATATCCTGCTTCATATTTTTTTCCTGTTTAGATTCCCCCTTGCTGTCGGATTCTGAACGGTCTTTCTTGTCTTGTTGGTCCTGGCCTTGAGATGCTTTCTGCTCAGACGTCTTATCCTGTGACTGCTTGTCCGAATCTTTTCCCTCCTTATTGTCTTTGGATTTATTCTCCTTGTCTTGCGGTTGAGAAGGCCCTTCCTGTGACTGTTTCTTTTGATCCTTGGTCATATTTTCTTTCTGTTTCTCCAGTTGTATCAGGGCCAGCTCAAGATTATATCCGGCGTCCTTATTTTCGGGATTATAAGTGATAGCCTGTTTATAATAAGCCACAGCGGTTGCAAAATCGCCCTGCTTGAACGCGGTGTTGCCAAGGTTGTAAGCAGTCTTGAACCGGGTCTCGTTATCTTTTGTCCTTCTCAGCACACTTGAAAAAGCGGCTGTTGCCTCTTTATAATCGGAACTTTGATAGGCTGCACATGCCCTGTTGTAGCGAAAGCGGATATCCTTCGGATGATTCATGTCCAGATGCATATAGGCCTTTTCAGCCTCGGTGAAACGCCCCTGGCTGTATAGTGCATCCGGGTCCTCCGCACCCAGGGCCACGGTGGAAAGAATAAGGACGAAAAGGAGCGTAAGGATTTCAGTATGCTTGAACAATTGTTTCTCCTGTCAAGATGGCTTTTGGTAACCGTTCAACAGTTCAGATTTTCTGTGAACCTCTTAACCCTGGACCTTTGGACCTCTGAACCTTTGAACCTCTATATGGTCTTTCAGATATCGATCCTTCCACAAGCAAGAATAGGAAGGCGGCCAGCACAAAAAACATAAAGCGTTCCTCAAATATCCTAATTTTACCACTCTTAAGGGTCTTTGCCTCTGTCCTGGATTTGATTCCCTCAAAGTAAAGGACATCCAGGTCCAGATCGCCGGTTACTGACCGGACATAGGTCCCCCCGGCCATAGAAGCTATCTTTCTCAAATCATTTTCGTTGAGCCTTGATAAAATGAGTTTGCCATCCTTGTCCTTCTTAAATCCTCCCTTTCCACCACCGGCAGGGATTGGCCCGCCGGAAGTCTCTCCCATACCGAAGACAAAGATCTTGATCCCATTTTCTTCTGCCTCTCGGGCCGCTTCAAGCCCCCTGTCCTCATTGTCCTCCCCATCTGTGATGAGGAGAATTACCTTGTCTGTCTCTGCTTTGAAGTCAAAGGACGAAAGGGCGATTTTAATAGCCGCTCCCAGGTCCGTGCCTGGAACGGGAATCAGGTCCGGTTGCAGCGCATTAAGGAACATCTCAAGCGCAGCATAGTCCAGGGTCAGGGGACACTGGATAAAGGCAGCACCTGAAAAGGCCACAAGGCCCACCCGGTCCCCCTGGACCACCTTCAGGAAATCCATAATCTCACGTCTGGCACGCTCAAGTCGATTCGGCTTGATGTCTTCTACCAGCATGCTGGGTGAGACATCTACTGCTATCATAATATCTACACCCTTTTGACTGACCTCCTGGAAATGACTGCCCCACCGGGGTCCTGCCAATGCGAAAACCATCAGGCCAAAGGCACTCAACAAGAAAAACTCTTTTAGAAATCGCCTCCCTCTTCGGACTTTTCCTGTCAGCCGGGCAAGGAGTTCCGGGTCGGCAAATCGTTCCATAGCCTTCTTCTTTTGCCTATTGTAAACAACAAGAGCTACAGCTACCAGGGGCAGAAACCAGAGGAAATGGAGGATCCATAAATGGGCCAATGTCATGGGATCTTCCTCAAGAACGTGGTCCTCAGAAATATTTCCAACATAAGCAAAATCAGCGCGGGTACAAGAAGATAGGGGTAAAGCTCTCGAAAATGGAAAAATTCCTTGACCTTGACCTCAGTCTTCTCTTCCCGGTCTATCATGTCATATATCTCATCCAGTTGTTTGGTGTCCGCGGCCCTAAAATATTTGCCACCTCCTGTTTTCGCAACTTTTTTCAGGGTTTTCTCATCCAGTTCGACCCTTTGTTGAATAATGTGTGTACCAAAAGGCGTCTTGACCCTGAAAGGGGCCAGTCCCTTTCCTCCCACACCGATTGCATAAATCTTGATACCCAGTGTCCGGACCGCCTCCGCAGCCTGCTCAGGTGTGAGATCGCCTGCATTATGTACTCCATCCGTAAGGAGGATCAGGATCTTGGATTTTGCCTCCAGGTCTTTTAACCTCTTGCCTCCGATAGCAATAGCAGAGCCTATGTCAGTCCGGTCTC
This sequence comes from Deltaproteobacteria bacterium, assembly GCA_021159445.1. Taxonomy (GTDB): domain Bacteria; phylum Desulfobacterota; class Dissulfuribacteria; order Dissulfuribacterales; family UBA3076; genus UBA3076. The sequence goes on from JAGGRV010000026.1 coordinate 6,976, forward strand.
CAGCCATGCCGATCTCCATCTTGTCTACCAATCCCAGCAGAAGTCCCTTGTCCACTGTCAGAGGGGATTGTGTAAAGGCATCTTCTCCGAAGACAACCAGGCCTATCCTGTCCGTTTCCCTCTTTTTGATGAACTCGCTGACCACCTTCTTTACAGCAGTAAGCCGGGATACAGGTTTGCCATCCAACTTGAAGTCAAGTGCCTGCATGGAACCGGAGGTGTCCAAACAGAGCATAATATCCACGCCGGGAGACCGGATTTCACGGGACACATTGTATAGTTGGGGCCGCGCAGCAGCCAACACCAACAGGATAAGACAACCGGCCCTCAAGGCCATGGGAACCTTTGCCAGAAAACGGCCCCCTCCTCCGGCAAACCGGACCATTCGGGAGGTCATGGAATATGTTATGCCGGGTGGTTTTCTCCGCAGGCTGAAAAAGACCCACGCTCCCACAACTGCAAGCAGGACGAGGATGACCGGATAGGCAAACCTAAACATCATTGGCCCATTCCCCCGGATACATCCGTTTCGTGGCCGGTTTCCTGGACCGGGCTGGTCTCCTGGATATAGGAAAGGGCCGTCTTTACATCCTTCTCTTTTCTTGCAGGCGCAGGCACCCTGTCTGCAAATTTGACCAGGTCTGCCTGTCGCAATAAAGCCAAAAGGGCCCTGTCCTGTTCCCTGTCAATACTGCGGGCAATTTCTTCAGTGGTTAATTCCACGGCTGGAAATCCCCTTAGTGATCCCAGATACCGCCTCAAAATCTCAGAAAAGCGGAAATAGAAATGCTTGGCATGCCCCTTTTCAAAGAGTCTTTGGGCATCCAGTTCTTTAATCTCCTTTTTTGCCCGGATGTGCGAAGGGACCTGGGGAATGACAGAGGGCTTTCCATTACGCCTTCTTTTGTACCACCAGAACAGGACGGACACTATCAGTAAGATACCCAGCAGTCCGGCTACCCAAGGCAGATACTTTAACCACAGGGGCCTTGTCGGAATAATCCCCTGGATAGGCTTCAGCTCAGCCTCCGCAGGTCTATCTCCCAGATTGGAAATTACTTTCAACGAGACCGGATCGGTCGTAAGGACCTGACTCTTGCCCTCTTTGTCAATATAGCTGAGGGAGAGCTCCCCTGTCTTCCATGGACCCAGTTGGTCGACCAGGAACCTGATCCTGATCAGGCCAAGCCCTATCCGGCGATCTACAGTGGTCAGGCCTGCAATGCCCTTGATTTTTGGCTCCGCCGGGAGACGTGCCCCTTCTGGAAGACGATACTTAAGGCAGAGTTCCACAATGCCGCCAACCCTGGCCGAATCCTGGTCAATAGAGGCACTCAATGCCGGGCCGGCATCTTTGATGCCATCCTGTGACCACAAAGTGACAGGCTGGACAATGCAGAGCAACATTCCAACAATTAAAGGATAGATAATCTTGTAACCGTTCACGGGTTCAGGGTTACCTTTCTTCCGTTGACCTTGCGAGTTAGGTCTCGGGCCAAGTGCCATGCCCCGATATCCTCAAATTTAGGGGGGTATGACATATGCTCCCCTCGTTCTATTCTCATGC
>JAGGRV010000205.1 GCA_021159445.1 Deltaproteobacteria bacterium
GGGTACGCAGACGTACTCCCTGTACTTCAAGTGCCCGACAACAAAGCAGATGCGGTGCCATGTGAACGCTTACATAGAAACTTAATTGCAAAAGCGGTTCAGTTCAACTGGAGTTTTGACGGCGGCTTTTCACTCCCCATCCTTTAACTTGTGCATTTTGCGGCATTCCATGATCCCTGAAACCTGCTTTTCCTGACCTCCGACACCTGATACCCGCACCATCCTCTTGCAATTGCATAGCATTTATGACATATATAAAAATTGTTTTTTCAGGCAAAAAAGGAGTTATTTCATGGGACGAAAAAATTCAAAGATCGAAAAAATTCTGATTGCGAACCGGGGGGTTACTGCCGTCCGGATCATGCACACATGCCGCGACAGAAAGATACCCACAACCGCAGTCTACAGCACACCTGATCGTCTCTCACTCCATGTCATGGTGGGTGACTCGGCTGTCCATATTGGAGAAGCACCCCCTGCAGAGTCATATCTGAATATGGAAAAGATGATTGAAGCCGCCCTGACAAGCGGTGCCAATGCCATTCACCCTGGATGGGGATTTTTGGCGGAAAATGCCAAATTTGCCAAAATGGTAACCGATTCCGGGCTTATATGGGTAGGCCCATCTTCCGAGGTCATCAAGTCCATGGGAGATAAAATCGAGGCGAAAAAGATCGCCGTTCGGGCAAATGTGCCAACCATACCCGGAATTACTGATGTAACGGATATCGACCAGATCAAGGCGTGGATGAAAAATGATGCCGTTGCCTTTCCTGTCTTCATCAAAGCGGCTGCAGGTGGCGGAGGCAAAGGAATGGTCAAAGTGGAGTCCGAGCAGGAACTTTCCACCGCATTGAACCAGGCACGTTCCGAGGCAAAAAAATCCTTTGGCAACGATAAGCTTCTTGCTGAAAAATATATTGAGAAGGGCCGCCACATTGAGGTGCAGATAGTCGCGGACCAGCATGGAGACACCTTCCACCTGTTTGAACGCGAATGCACCCTTCAGAGAAGAAATCAGAAAATTATAGAAGAAGCTCCTTCTCCATCCATAGGCGATAATATCAGAAAAGAGATCTGCTTTACTGCAACCCGCCTCATGCGGGAAATAGGATATGCAACGGCTGGAACGGTAGAGTTCATTTTCGACTCATCAACCAATAACTTTTATTTCCTGGAGGTCAACACGCGCCTGCAGGTAGAACATGGGATAACGGAGCTCATTACAGGCATGGACATAGTTGGTCTCATGCTCGACGCAGCTGAAGGAAAGAAATTTTCATTCAAACAGGAAGATATCGTTCCCAACAGGTGGGCGCTTGAGGTCCGGATCAACGCCGAGGACCCCAGGACATTCAGTCCATCCTTCGGACCGATTTCACGCCTCCAGATCCCGCAAGGCCCAGGAGTCAGGATTTCACCGGGTGTCTACGAAGGCGCAGATATTCCGCCATACTATGACTCCCTCTTTATGCTGATGATGACCGCCGGTCCGAACCGGGATTCGGCAATACGGACAATGGACCGGATACTCAGCAGGAATCTGCGGATTGAAGGGATCAAGACCCTTGCCCCCCTCCTTTTGAGTATTATCCGGCACGAAGCGTTTAAAAAAGGGGAGTTCTCCACCAGATTTATCGAAGACCATATGGATGAACTGGTCTCCATGTTCAAGGAAAAGGACAGCGAAGACGAAGTCCTTAAAATTGCAAAATTCGTTGCTGAAATCTCAGCACTCGGACCACAGGGTTGGATGTAGGATAAAACCATGAAAAATTACGTACGACCGGGGATGAGCCCGGGTGATATCGTCTCAAAAATTCGTTCACTTGATGGCGTCATGCTGACCTGCACGGGCATGCGTGACGCAGGACAATCCGACTTCAAGAACAGGCACCGCATTCATGATCTTGCAAAGCTTGCACCCTATTATGAAAAGATGAATCTCTTCAGTTCAGAGTGTCACGGAGGTGCACGATGGCATGTAGGGATCATGAACAGAAGGGAGAGCCCGTTCAAGGAGATTGAAATCCTCAGGGAAACAATGCCCAGTGTGCTGCTTCAGACGCTTATTAGGGAAACGAACCTCTGGGGATACCGCCCCTACCCGAAAAACGTCATCGAATATGTGGTGAAGGAAGTAGACATAGACGTCTGGCGATGCTTCTCCTTCCTTAACGACATCAGGAATATGCGGTCTGTTGCCGAGGTGGTGATGAAGCGAGAACGGCTCTTTCAGCCTGCGATCTCCTTCACCCAGGCGGACTGGACCACCAACGAATACTATCTGGGATGCGTAGATGATATTGTTGACCTGTGCGCCGGAACCGACGAAATCATCCTCTGCATCAAGGATATGGCCGGTGTGGGAAGTCCCGCACGCATCAGGAGCCTGGTTGACGCCATCAAACAAAAATATCCTGATCTTGTTGTGCAGTATCATCGTCATGCAACAGACGGCCTCGCGCTTCCCGCTCTCCTTGCATCTGCCGAGGCGGGCGCTCAGATAATCGACGTCGAAGAGGATTCACTTACCCGATTCTACGGACAGGCGCCAATCCTCGGAGTCCAGGCATTTCTCGAAGAATCTGGGATCAAGGTCCATCTCGACCGTGAGCAGACAGAGCTTGCGGTCCAGAAGGTCCGTGAGTGGATAGGTCATTATGAGTGGGCCGAATCACCATTCAAAGGATTCGATCATACGGTCACTTCCCACAAGATGCCAGGCGGGGCTTTCCCCAGCTCCTTTGAGCAGGCGGGAAAAGGCGGGTTCCTTCACCTGATGCCCGACATTCTCAGGATCATGTCCCTCTACAACAAAATCGTCAAATACTTCGACGTGACCCCGGGATCCCAGATAACCTGGGTTACATGCAGCGGAATCGTCAACATGTACGCTAAAGAAGGCGGAGAATCCGGGGTCAAACACATCACCGGACTCCTCACAAAATTTGTCGAGGGGAAAAAACAGGATATGAGCGCCATGAGCAAAGAGGAGCAGAAGGAGCTTCTCACCCTTTTCAGAAAAGCTCCCGGCGACTTCAAGAACTTGCTCCTTGGCGGCTACGGAAAGCTTCCCATGGGCTGGCCCGATGAATGGGTCTACCAGAGCGCCTTCGGCGACGAGTGGAAGGAGATGATGGCAAAAAGGAAGGAACTCTCTCCTCTCGATTCCCTGGAAGATGATGATCTCAACAGGATCAGTGCCGAACTTACCGATCATTTAGAAAGGGCACCAACGGAGGAAGAGTTTATTCTCTACCTCATGCATCCGAAGGACGCCCTCCTGATGGTTGACTTCGTGGAAAAATACGGTGAGGCCCCGCTTGTTCTTCCCACCGATGTATGGCGGGAAGGGCTCAAGAATCCCGGCGACAAGGTGGATTTCGATCTTTGGGGCAAACCCTACACCATAGAGCTCGCTTCAGTGGGCGCTGAACATGAAGGACACATCCATGTGGTCATGCGTGTAAACAACAAGACAAGGGTCTACTCCGTTGATACCCCTAGGGCCAAAAAGGTTGAAATCAGAATAGCCTCCGGGAAAAACGAAATCAGTGCTCCCATCAATGGAAATGTTTGGCGGATCGGAAACCCCAGGCGCGGAGCGCTCAAGATTGGCGACATTGTTCACAAGGGCGAGGAAATTGCCAATCTCGAGGCCATGAAGATGGAAAATGCGATCCTTTCTCCCTACGATGGGCATGTGGAGGAAATCTGTGTCAAATTGAATGCGTCCGTTGTTGAAAAACAACTGTTGTTTGTTCTGAAAAAAACATAATTATTCCCTCTACAGCCATGAAACATCCCCTCTCACATAGAATCAGGCCCCTGAACACACACCGCAAGCATGTGGGGCTGTCGCTTCTTCTACTCAAAGAAGCCCATTCTACCAATTCCTTACTGCTCGATGACCACGAACTTCTCAGCCAAAAGGGTCTTGTTGTTCTCGCTGACCGGCAGACCGCCGGTAGAGGACGAAAGAACCGAACATGGGAAAGCGGCTCGAACCGTCATCTTTTTGCTTCCGCTGTTCTCCATCCCGTTCTTCCCCAGAGGCTCTTTCCCGCCATCACCCTCCTTGCAGGCCTTTCTGTGTTCAGGGCGCTCTCTGCCCTGGATATAGAAGGACTCAGCATAAAATGGCCAAACGATGTCCTAATACAAGGAAAAAAGGTCTGCGGAATTCTCTGTGAATCCAAAAAGGTCGGAAATACCCTTTTCATGGTACTGGGAATCGGCCTGAATATTGAAGGCGACGCATCCCAGTTCTCTTGTGATCTTCGCGATAAGGTCACAACGATCCACCACGAAACCGGGAAAGCCGTCAGTCGGGACATCCTTCTCGATCAGATCCTTTCAGAACTGGATATGCTGATAACAAACGCCTATGACGGAAAAACCGCATCTCTTTTTGCTGAGTGGGAGCGGTGTTCAAGCTCTCTTGGAAGAAAGGTTCGCTTCGAGCATGAAGGGATGGTGATGCAGGGAAGCATCAGCGGCCTTGCTTCCTCGGGCACCCTTCTGGTAAAACGAGATAATGCCGAGGTAACCGAGGTGCTCTCCGGGGAAATCATCTACCTGTAATTCCGTATTCAGACCCTGCGCAATCTTTGACAATTCATCCGGAACTGTCTGGCAATCAGGCCCTTTTGTAACCCCTTTCACCAGAAACATGTTCAATCTCCGTGTAGCTGGATATCTCCGAATTTGTCGTGCAAAGATCATGGATCGAAAGCCCGTGAACATTGTTATTGCCGGTCAACCTGGCAAAATTTTTGAGTTCTTCAGTAGAGACCCGTAAGAAATTTTCCAGTCTCTTAGCCGACTCATCAATGTTGCACATTCCTCTCAATTCGGGATCCTGAGTCGTAATCCCGGTAGGACATCTTCCCGTGTTACAGGTTCTATACTGCTGACATCCGCAGGCCATCAAGGCGGAGGTCCCAATCGCAACCGCATCTGCTCCTAGGGCAAGGGCCTTTGCAAAATCCGAAGAGATCCTCAGTCCACCTGTGATAACCAGAGAGACATCTGTAGCTCCCCTCTCCTTAAGGAACTTTCCTGCCCGATATAATGCAAAAATCGAGGGAACAGATGTCGCAGCCTTGATGAATTTGGGCGCCGCACCTGTTCCACCGGGACGTCCGTCGATGGTAATGAAGTCCGGTTCCGCATACAAAGCCACATCCAGATCCGCTTCCACGTTCCCTGCCGCAAACTTGATCCCGATCGGTTTGCCTTCAGAAACTTTCCTCAACCAATCAACTTTCTTCTTTAGATCATCTCTGTTTTTGATATCTTCAAAATTGGAAGGACTTATGATGTCGAATCCTTCGTTGACCCCTCTAATTTTCGCTATCTCCTTTGTCACTTTTTCCGCCGGCAAGTATCCACCCATTCCCGGTTTTACCGATTGCCCAATCTTGATTTCAACGGCGTCCGCCCTTTTCAGATTATCTTCAGTGACGCTGTACTTGTTTGGTACATATTCAAAAATATACTTGTACGCATTTTCCATGGATTCCGGCAGGATTCCTCCTTCGCCGGAGCACATTGCGGTTTTTACTGCGGCGCTCCCTTTTGCCAATGCGATTTTGGCCTCTCTCGAAAGGGCGCCAAACGACATGTGTGTAATATAAATGGGCGTATCAATAATCAGCGGCTTTCTTGCCTTAGGCCCGATTATCGTCTTCGTGTTAACCGGCTCATCATGATTCAACGGTATTTTTGCAAGTTGAGCCCCTTTGACAAGTATCTCATCCCATGACAAGGTTGGTCTCTCTGTCCTCATGGGCTCGATGATGGAGTTGCCTGTTTCGGATATTTTATGGATATCCGCCATGTAGCCTTCCGGTTCGGGTATTCTCCAGGATTCATCCCGATAGCCAGGCCTGTCAGACGCTGGCATAGTGGCTATATCTTGAACTAACCTATAATAGGATTTGCCGGATCCGCACTCGGGACATATCCAATTGTCAGGGAGATCATCCCATTTTACGCCCTCTTTTTCCTCGTCGTAAATTGTATCACACACTTCACATTTATAGATAGCCATTATCCTATCTCCAAAGATCTTCTTGCGGTATAAACTTCGTCGAGTGGTTGAGTAGTCAAATAGTTCAACCACAAAGTCATTTCATCCCCGTTCCAAGAGTTTTTTTCGCAACCCGGATAGAAGTCTTATATGCCCCATTTCTTCCCTTATAATCTTGTCAATCTTGTCCTTTCCAGATTTTGCCGGAACCAATTCCTTCATTCCCAAGTAAAAAACAATCGATTCCTTCTCAAGACTGATGGCTGCCCAAAGAATCTTTGTTATTTTTTCTTGTTCAGTCAAATCCTCGGACAGGATGAAAGCCTCCTCTTCCTCCTTGACAAACACCTGGAGGTCCGCCAGCGCTCGCAGATAAAGAGCCGCTTCTCCTTCCGGATCGAAAACCGTAGGTTCTCGTTCCTTATCCGCCAGATCGGCCCTCATGGATGCAAAAACCTTTTCATGTTCAGCTTCCATGGCAGCTAGATCGAGAAAGAGAATACGGACTGAGGAATCTGATATATTTTCAGCCGCTTCGCGGTAAAACCTCACCCCGTTTCTTTCAATTTGTTCCGCCATTCCAAATACTTCATCTGCATTGAAATCGTAACTCATAGTATACTCCTTTACTTTTGAGCCTTTTGCAAAACTCTATCTCTAGTCGGAACTGTTGTTCCTGCGACCACGGATTAACTACTCGACCACTCAACGACCTGATGACCTATAGACGTGAGTCAACGTGGCCTGGTCCTCCGCACTCCGGCGTGTAGCATGTGACATTCCCAAAATCACACTTCTCGCCGCATGAAGGACAAGTGTCCGGCGGCACTGCCGCTGATATGAGAAAGCCGCACTTTGAGCATTTCCAGTAAGTCTGGTTGCATTGAGGACAGATATCCCCCACAAATTTACCTGAAGCTGTATAGCCGCAGTGAGCACACACCCATTCTTTCTTTTTATTTTCCATGTTATTTTCCTCCTTTTTACCTAACCTTAAATCGCCGCAGACGCAACGAATTGCTGACTACAGAGACCGAGCTCATGGCCATGGCGGCCGCTGCAAACACCGGATTCAAAAGGATCCCGAAGAACGGATACAGGACCCCGGCTGCAATGGGAATCCCCAGGCTGTTGTAAAAAAATGCCCAGAAAAGGTTCTGCTTGATTACCCGCATGGTCTGAAACGAGAGCCTGATAGCTGCTGGAACAGATCGCAAATCGTCTCTGATCAGAGTTATGTCACTTGCTTCTATGGCCACATCTGTCCCGGCGCCGAGGGCAATCCCGATGTCGGCCGTTGTCAGGGCAGGCGCATCGTTAATGCCGTCCCCCACCATGGCCACGATCTGGCCTTTGGCCTGAAGCTGCTTAATCTCATCGGCCTTATCACCAGGAAGAACCTCGGCATGTATCTGATCAATGCCGACGGCATCAGCAACGGCTTGGGCGGTTTTTTCATTATCTCCGGTGATCATGGCCACATTCAACCCCATGTCCCTGAGACTTAAAACCGTTTCTCGGGCAGATGCCTTTGGCATATCTGAAAGGGCAATCAGGCCGGTAATCCGGCCTTCTTCGGCCACAAAAACACACGTCTTGGCCTCTTCGGCAAGCCTTTTGGCCTTATCAATGAAACCCTCCATTGCCACGGCCTCTTTTTCCATAAGCCTGAGGTTACCCAAAAGCAATTTCCTGCCATTTACGACTGCCCTGGCCCCAAGGCCTGACAGGGCCTCAAAATCTTCAACATGGTCAGGTTCCAATTGTTCTTTACGGCCTCTTTCAACAATGGCCTGGGCAAGAGGGTGCTCTGAAACAGCCTCAATGGAAATGGCTGTTTTCAAAACGTCATCTTATTCTATGCCTTCTGCTGTCAGTATGTCTGTAACCTCAGGCTCTCCCCTGGTCAGGGTGCCTGTCTTGTCAAAGATAATAGTGGTCAGCTTATAGGCCTTCTCAAGGCTCTCACCACCCTTGATCAAAATACCGTTTTCAGCCCCGAGTCCGGTGCCGACCATCACTGCAGTAGGTGTTGCCAGGCCCATGGCACATGGGCAGGCAATGATCAGGACAGATACAAAATTGAGCAGGGCACGGCTGAAGACCGGTTCGGGCACGAAAAAATACCAGATCAAAAAGGTCAGCACAGCTACGCCAAAGACCACTGGCACAAAGATGGATGCCACCTTGTCCACCACTCGCTGGATCGGGGCCTTGGACCCCTGGGCCTCTTCGACCAGCCGGATGATCTGGGCAAGGGCCGTCTCAGCCCCTACCTTGGTTGCCCTGAACGTAAAGCTCCCGCTCTTATTCAGGGTAGCTGCAAAAATATCACTTCCAATCTCCTTTGCCACTGGAATACTCTCTCCGGTAAACATGGATTCGTCGATTGAAGATGACCCAGTAACAATCACTCCATCCGTGGGGATCTTTTCACCGGGCCGCACCAGGATCACGTCTCCTTCCATCACTG
>JAGGRV010000489.1 GCA_021159445.1 Deltaproteobacteria bacterium
AAGTCGCTGGTTTTGGATTAAATTCAAGAAAAAGTTTACGAAAGGCAAAATCCTTACTTCGCTATTTTAGGTCATTCTGCCTCCAATCGGGAATTGCTGAATACCTATCAAACCATCAAACTCAAAAGACCTTAAGTGAAATATAAAAATAGACGAGTAGCCATTACAGGCATTGGTATTATTTCGTGTTTGGGCCTGAATAGAGATGAAGTACAGATCTCCCTCCGAGAAGGAAGAAGCGGCGTACATTTTCTCCATGAACGTAAGGCCTTAGGGTTTCAGAGCGCGCTTAGCGGTATTGTTGAGGGCTTTGATCCGAAGAGTGTTCTGGACCGGAAACAGCGTAAGACACTGCCGGAATATGGCCTCTGGGCTTGGTCTGCGGTGTCTCAGGCCCTGGAGCAGGCTGGTATTCATCTTGATAGCTTGACTGGCGACGAGAAAACAGGAGTGGTGTTCGGCAACGATTCCTCTGCTGTTACCGCAGTTGAGCAGGTAGATACGCTTCGATCGGCCGGGGAGACAAGGGCCATAGGCAGTGGACACATATTCCGGCTGCTCGCCAGCACTGTTACCCTTAACCTGAACACCATTTTGGGAATACGAGGAGTGTCCTTTACTGTGAGCGGGGCCTGCGCGAGCGGTGTCATGGCTGTGGGCCAGGGGGCGGAAATCATAGCCTTTGGCAGGCAAGATCGCATCATTTGTGGCGGGGTGCAGGAAATTTCATGGGAGTCTATGTGTAGTTTTGATGCCTTGGGGGCCTTTTCGCGCAGAGAAAACAACCCTGGGGCGGCTTCTCGTCCGTTTGACCGAGATCGTGACGGGCTGGTCCCCAGTGGTGGGGCCGCTGCTATCGTTTTAGAGGCATTCGAATTGGCGAAGGCACGAGGTGCTCAGATATTGGGCGAGGTCATAGGTTATTCCAACACATCAGACGGTCACCACATAGCTGTGCCGAGCGGGGAGGGATTGAAACGGGCAATGCACTATGCTTTGATGAATGCTGCCCTTTCCCCTGATGACATTGATCTAGTTTTGTCACATGCCACATCAACCCAGGCTGGTGACAGGGCAGAGGCAATTGCCCTGCGCAATATTTTTGATCTGGATGGGGCAAAAAAAGGCCCAATCGTGTCCGCGGTAAAGGGCCTGACCGGTCACGAATTCTGGATGGCAGGAGCATCACAACTGGTCTATGGTCTGCTGATGGCATGGGGCGGTTTTGTGGCAGGAAATCCCAACCTTGAAGTGCCGGATCCCGCTGCAGAGGTCTTATATCTCCCAAAACAGACGGTTACATTCAGGCCACGCTTTATGCTTTGCAATGCATCCGGTTTTGGTGGGACCAATGCCTGCCTGGTTATAAGGATTCCTCGATGAAGGCTGAAATCGTTGTTGTAGGGAGCGGGATAAGCGGTCTGACATCTGCGGCCCTGCTTGCCAAAAAAGGCAGACGAGTAATTATTCTGGAGCGAAACAAGAGGCCCGGTGGGGCGTTAAAACGCTTTACACGCAGAGGAATTCCCTTTGACATTGGTTTTCACTACTCAGGTGGTATGGGAAAGGGAGAAATACTGCGGGCACTGTGGAAATATATAGGTGTTTGGCCTCGTCTTGCCGTACTCCCCTTTCCTGAGGAAGGTAATGAGAATCTGAGAATAAGGGATTCCGGCAGAGTAGTCCGGGCCTTTTTCTCCTATGATCGTCTGGAAGACGAACTGCAACGGGTCTTTCCAGACGAAAAACAAGGGATCTCCACCTATCTCAATAAAATCAGGGAAATCTCCAGCACTATCCCATTCTTTAATCCGGATCTCCCCCTTACTCCATATTTACATGACCTGTTTTCTCCGAAAGGCATGAGCCTGGCTCAACTCCTGACATCCCTTATTCAGGACACGGATCTTTATGCCGTGCTGTCAACACCGGTGTTCCTCTATGGAGTTCCACCCAGGGAGGTTAATCTCACTATCCATGCCTCAGTTGCCCACCCGCTATATTCCGGGGTCTATGCCATAGATGGTGGCGGACAGGCCATAGTGGATGCCTTTTTGGAGACCCTGGCAGAAACGGGCGTGGATATTCTTACCGGACAGGAGGTTGAATCGGTCATAGTAAAGGAAAATCAGGTGGCAGGAGTCAAGACTTCCGGGGGAGAGATATACGCCTCTCATGTGATCTACACAGGTCATCCCACCAGCCTTTTGGACCTGGTCCCGGATGGAATATTCCGGAAGGCCTTCTGTAATCGTTTGCGGAATCTGATAAATACCCACTCTATGTTTATAGTATTCGGGGCCATAGATGATCCTGATACATTGGGAGACATGACATGGGTCAATTATTACAACATCCGTACCGGTCTGGACATAATGGATTTAGACTTGAGGCATCCGGAAAAATCGATCATGGTTAACGCCCCTGGACGCAGGGATTCGTATTCCACAGGTGCATCACGGGGAGTCCTGTTGATACGGATGTCAGCCTGGGACGAAGTCGCCCGTTTTGATCAGGATGCACAAGGAAAACGCAGCGCGGCATATAGAAAGTGGAAGGCAGAATCTGCCGATAAGATGATAGAGCAGGCAGGCAGGCTCTGGGGTGATGCCTGTAGCCGTATAGAACCCCTGGCAATAGGGACTCCTCTTACATTCAGAGACAGACTGGGTTCACCCATGGGAGCGACATATGGAGTTCGGCATAGCATGAACCAATTCAGTCCCGGGGTCAGGACCCGTTTGCCGGGTTTATGGCTTAGCGGACAGGGGACGTTAATGGCCGGAATAATGGGGGCCTCGCTTGCCGGCATGGTGACCGCGGGTGAAATTGAAGGCCTGGAGCCCCTGTGGGACGAGGTGAGACAGTGTCGCTGAAGCGGGTAGTTATCACCGGGCGTGGGGCCGTATCGCCGTTTGGATTAGGGGTGGCTGATCTATTGGATGGGGTGTGGAATGGACGATCTGGCATACAACTGATGCCGGATTGGCAGAGCATTCAAGGACTTCAATGCCACATGGCAGGGCCGGTTCCGCCTTTTGAAGCCAAGCCCTTATTGCCCCGCACAATTCGGCGAACTATGGGGCCAATGGCTATTTACGCCACCCTGGCCGCCAAAGAGGCAGTCTCGGATTCCGGACTTGAGCCGGACTTTCTGGCATCAGGAAATGTGGGGACGGCAATCGGGTCCACTACCGGGAGTCCCACAATATACGAGGCATTGTACAGGCAGTTTTTGCCTGAAGAGAGTGTTGAGCATGTCCGCTCCGGGATGTTTTTTAAGATTATGGGACATTCCTGCGCAGCCAATGTCTGTCTTGCCCTTGGAATAACCGGCGAACAGTGGGCGCCCACAAGTGCCTGCACCTCATCAGCACAGGCCTTGGGTCTTGGTTATCTGTTGATTCGCTCCGGCCGGCAAGATGCAATGCTGTGTGGTGGAGCTGACGAGGTCCATCCCACGGTCACAATGGTGTTCGACGTGATAAAAGCGGCTTCACGAAGTCATGATCTCCCCTTGACCACTCCCAGGCCGTTTGACCTGAACAGGGACGGAGTCGTATGTGGTGAAGGAGGTGGTGTCCTGGTCCTGGAAGGCCTGGACTCTGCTTTGAGACGTAAGGCAAAGATCTATTGCGAGATCCTGGGATTCGGCCATGTAAATGACAGCAGGAGCATTGCCAATCCGCATGAGGACTCCATGGCCAGGACAATGCATAATGCCTTGGCTGAGGCCGGATTGAGTGGAGATGACATTGATTATGTAAATGCACATGCCACAGGGACCGTGCTTGGAGATATAGCAGAGGCCGTTGCAATCCATAGTATATTTGGTAAAGATGTGCCGGTCAGCTCATACAAAGGGCATCTGGGACATACCCTTGGTGCCGCCGGGGCACTTGAGACAATAGTGCTTCTTGAGATGTTGGACCGGCAGGAGGTTGTGCCGACCCTTAATCTGGAAAGACCTGATCCGGATTGTTCAGGTATCAATCTGGTACAGTCTGTGGACAAGCTCCCAATGAACATAGTACTAAAGAACAACTTCGCACTGGGTGGTGTTAACGCCGCTATGGTGCTGCGGAGGTGGACAGCATGATATCAGAAGAACAGGTCCGCCGGCGGGTAACGCAGATTATGGCAGAGGAGTTCGAACTCGAACCCGAATTGCTTCAGCCGGATGCCACTCTGTATGAGGATCTGGGGCTGGACAGCCTGGATGCGGTAGACATGGTAGTGGCCCTGGAAAAGGCATTTGGGATGAAGATGACAGATGAAGAGGCAGTTCGGGCCGTAAGGACTATGGGCGATCTTTTTGAGCTTGTTTGTCGTCTCAGTAATCAGCAAGCTGCCAAGGAGTAGTAAGTGGGCCTTAAAAAACTTTTGCTCAACCTGTATATCTGGCCCGTCTTTGCTGTTTTCACTGTTTTCTGCCTTTTTTTTATACTCCCCTTGCTTTTGATATACAGTGTCCTTGCAAACCAGCCAATGGACAGAATAATCAGGAAGAGTATTCGTCTTTATGGCTGGGCATTGGTGCGTGTTGTCCCCTTTATGGCCCCGGTGACCGTAGAGGACTTTTCCAACGGAATTAAACCCCCGGTAATATTTGTGGCCAATCACAATTCCTCAATAGACCCTTACCTTTTTGGTATGCTGCCGTTTGAAAATGCCTTTGTGACATCGTGGCCTTTTCGAATTCCGGTCTACAAGTGGCTAATGCGAATGGCGCGTTACATAAATTCAAATGACGGCTGGGATGTAGTCCAAAGCAGGGGAGAGGAACTGCTGGCATCGGGGTGTTCTCTCATATTCTGGCCTGAGGGACACCGCTCCAGAGACGGCAGGCTTGTGCGCTTTAAAAATGGGGCTTTCCGGTTGGCTTGTAATACAGGAACATCCATAGTGCCGGTATGTATTCTGGGAACTGACCACCTGATGCCCCCAGGTAGCAGGTTTCTCACACCATCCATGGTGAAGA
The DNA here is from genome assembly GCA_021159445.1 of Deltaproteobacteria bacterium. GTDB lineage: Bacteria > Desulfobacterota > Dissulfuribacteria > Dissulfuribacterales > UBA3076 > UBA3076. The sequence goes on from JAGGRV010000489.1 coordinate 4,982, forward strand.
TGGTCATCCTGCCCCCGATAATACCAAAAAAAGGTGGGGACAATCCGGACTGTATTCGCGTGTTGAAGGATCAAGCCAGGGAATCCATAGCGACAGAGTTGGCTAAGCGAGGCATGAATCCCCTCAAAATCACCGGCTATAAGTCGAACATAATGTCCGATCCAATCATATCTTCGGCTATTCGCGGCAATGACTAAATGTAGTTTGACGCAGAGCCGCTATTCTTTGAAGACTGCTTTGGAATGGCGGACCGCTGACCCGGAAAAAATAAAAAATTTCCAGGCAGGGCTTTTGCGAAGCCAGGTTCAGCAAGCCGGTCAAGCCCCTTATTATAAGCAACTTCTGAGAGAGCTGGGTTGTAGCTTTGAAGACATAATTACCTTGGAAGATTTCAGGTCCTTGCCGTTTACCAGCCGTAGCGCATTAGAAACTGACCCGGCAGCCTTTCAGGTAGTTGAGGCCGCATCAATAGCCGACCTGTCACTGACTTCAGGGACAACAGGAAATCCCATAGTGGTTCCATACACCAGGAACGACCTTGAGCGGCTTGCCTTTAACGAACTCATGGCCTTCTGGGGCACTGGGGTCCGGCCTGGAGACCGTTATCTTATCTGTGTGACCCTGGACAGGTGTTTTATCGCCGGGCTGGCCTATTTTTCCGGTCTTGTCCAGCTTGGTGCCACTGCCATCCGGAGCGGACCCGGCCAGTCCGCCAGACAGTGGGAACTGATACGCCGGCTCAAACCTGATGGAATCGTGGGCGTGCCCACGTTCCTGTTAAAGTTGGCGCAATGGGGAAAGGCCCAGGGGTATTCTCCAAGCAGCTCCGGGGTGCAATCTCTTGTCACAATTGGTGAACCGGTCCGGGGGCCGGATCACTCCCTAATCCCTCTTGGTAAAGATCTGGAAGATGCCTGGGGAGCGCATGTCTATTCTTCGTACGCTGCAACAGAGCTGGAGACCTGCTTTTGCGAGTGTCATGCCTCTTGCGGTGGGCATATCCATCCGGAGCTTGCCCTGGTTGAGATCGTGGATGAAGATGGAAATGTTCTGCCAACAGGCAAAGCCGGTGAAGTTGTGGTCACCCCGCTTGGCGTGGAGGGCCTTCCTCTTATACGTTTTCGTACGGAAGATGTGGCCCGGCTTCATACAGACCCGTGCCCATGCGGTTGGCGTACAACTCGTCTGGGTCCTATAGAAGGAAGGCTTGCTCAACGCCTCAAGTTTCACGGAACGACTATCTATCCGGAGATGATCTTCCGGGCACTCAGGGGGATCAGACATGTGGAAGAGGCCTATGTGGAAGTGAGGTCTTCGTATGATCTTTCGGACGAAATAAGGGTGGTGGCAGGCACGGACGCATCAGATATTGATGCAGACATGGTGGCCGAATTCCTCCAGGCTCGCATCAGGGTCCGTCCTGAGGTAATAGTAAGGCCCAGGCAAGAAGTGTTAAGTACCATGGAAAAGGCAGGCGGACGAAAGCTGAAACGTTTTTTTGACTTTAGGAATAATAAACCATGAGCTGTTTTGAAAAACACTGGGGACTTGAGTTCTCTCAAGAGGAGATTGCCGAGGCCCTTGCCAAAAAGGGACTTCTGTCCCTGGAACTTGAGCTGTCAAGGGCGTGCAATCTGCGCTGTATATACTGTTATGCGTCATCCGGCTTACCTATGGAAAACGAACTTTCACTACCTGAAATACAGGACGTAGTGGACCAGGCAGTAGCCCTTGGGGCCAAAAAAATCATCGTGTTAGGCGGCGGCGAGCCCTTGCTCTATCCCTATCTGATAGATGTTATAGATTACATACTGTCCAAAGGCGTAAAAGCAGACCTTTTCACCAACGGGACGTTGATAACCCCGACCAAGGCCAGTGCCCTTTATGACAGGGGTGTTGCCGTGGTTGTAAAGATGAACAGCAGACGCCCTGATATCCAGGACTTCCTGGCCGGACATCCCGGGACATTTCAGGCCATAGAGCAAGGCATCAAAGCCTTAAGGGTTGCTGGTTACCCGGATGAGACACACATACTTGGAGTGGAAACCGTCATATGCCGTCAGAACTATGAAGAACTTCCCCAATTGTGGCAATGGGCCAGGAAACAGGGAGTTATCCCTTATGTAGAAGTCATGACCTTGCAGGGCAGGGCAAAAGAGCATCCTGACCTGGAGGTATCGATTCAAAAAACCAGGACCCTGTTTGAGACCCTTGCACGGATTGATGCCGAGGAGTTCGGCAACAAGTGGATTCCCCATCCACCATTAGCAGCCTCTCACTGCGCCAGGCATGAGTACTCATGCACTGTAGTCGCCAATGGAGACATCCATCCATGCCCTGGAGTAAACCTGTCTGTTGGAAATGTCCGTGAAGATACACTGGAGCATATCTTAAACAAGAGCCCTGTTATCCAAGAGCTAAGAAACATACGGAAATTGATAAAGGGACGTTGCGGTAGATGTGAGCTGAAGTATAGATGCTACGGTTGCCGGGGAAATGCCTACCAGATCACCGGCGATTATCTAGCCGAAGATCCTATGTGTTGGTTGTAAGCGTTTACATGGTACCGCATCTGCTTTGTTGCCGGGCACTTGAAGTACAGGGAGTACATTTGCGTACCCGTACGCCTCGCATATGCAGTACCCTGTAAACGCTTACAATTCTGTGGGTTGTGGTAAAATGGGGCACTGTAATCCCGTGAAGGACCAGTGTTGGTTTTCGTGAAAAGGTTCAACGGAAAAAATGAACATCGAACGTCCAACATCGAATGTTGAATGAGAAAAGATGAAGAAACAGACTTATGACCTGGAAGAAAGGTTGCTAATTATTGCAGGAGGCGGGATATCAGTATACTTCAGCCTTCAACCTAAATAGCCGTTGAATGTTCGGTATTGGATATTCGTTTTTCATTCGACGTTGGACGTTCGATGTTCGATGTTGGACGTTCGTCTTTTAACATGAACCCCTGAACCTCTGAATTGATGAAAATTCTCCTTGTCAACCCTCCTAATTGCGGTCGCAGTATTCCGGAAGAGCAATACGGAATCGATTCCCTGAAGCAGATATTCCGCGGGGAACCCCTTGCTCTCGAGGTCCTGGCAGGTAACCTAGAAACACACGAGGTCCGTATTATCGATCTCAAGGCAGAACCTTCCACACTGCAAGGTATTCTCTCTGAGTTCATGCCTGATATTGCCGGAATTACCGGAGTGACTTGTGAAGCCAACACCATGCTTATGCTCGCATCGGAAATCAAGGAGGTTTGCGGTGCAACCGTGGTGGTGGGGGGTATACATGCCAGCAATGACCCGGAGTTCTTTAATCAACAAGACATTGACTATATTGTCATGGGTTTGGGAAAGGCGAGCCTGAGAGAACTTGTGTCAACCATTGAGTCGGGAGGCGAGACAAGGACCATTGCCGGCGTTGCCAGAACCGATCCGGGAAATCGTCTCTCATATATTCCTCGAAGATACTCTGCCCTTGACCTGGTGGATGAA
>JAGGRV010000083.1 GCA_021159445.1 Deltaproteobacteria bacterium
AAAGCTAAACGCTAATGGCTAACAGCTAATTGCTCAACTTAGGTTAAAACATCCTTTTCTTGATAAAGATAAATACCACTATCCCGGATAATAAGAAGGACAGTCCCATTGTCAGGGCAAAAGCAAAAGGTGAGTCTTGAAAAGGAAGGGCGATGTTCATGCCGTAGATACTGGCAACCAGTGTGGGTAACATGAGAACCATGGTCACAGCAGTCAAGAATTTCATTACTATATTGAGATTGTTAGAGATTATGGAGGCAAATGCATCCATCATCCCACTCAAGATGTCACTGAAGATCTTGGCCATTTCTATGGCCTGCTGGTTTTCGATCTGGGCATCTTCCAGGATATCTTCGTTTTCCTCGTTTATTGGTAAGTAGCGACCGCCCTGAAGCCGGGCCATTACTATGTCGTTGGCCCTAAGACTCGTGTTGAAGTAAACTAAACTCTTTTCAAGGTTTAAGAGTTTTAGGAGCTCTATGTTACGGAGCGATCGGTGAAGTTCTGCCTCATATTCATTGGTCAATTTGTCTATGAGCCTAAGATGTCTTAAATAGGCATTAGCCACCCTGAGAAAGATATTAAATACAAACCGGACATGGTCTTCAAGTAAACGCTTGGCCCATTTGGATTCCATAAGTCCTTCAAAGATCGGGGTTTCATTGAGGCAAATCGTTATTACGATTTTGCCTGTAACAATAATACCTAATGGAATGGTCTCGTAGCGGACCATGTCCCCCTCATGGCGTGGGTCTGGTATCTTTATGATGATCAAAAAATGACCTTCCTCCCGTTCTATCCTGGAGGTCTCTTCCTCATCGAGCGGATATCTCAAGAACTCCGGGAGTATTCCCAGTTCCTTCTGGATTCTGTCCAGTTCCTCAGGGGTAGGAGCTACCAGATTTATCCAGCTGCCCTTGTTGATATCAGAGCAACGCTCTACACCTTCACTATTTGGTCTAAAAACAGTAAGCACGAAACTACATTTTTCCTCAAAAGTGGCTAAAAAGAGAACTCTAATTAAATTCTAATGACCTTACTGGCTAGTATATTAAAACTCAATTTAAAAACTGCAATAGAACCTACTTTTTTGATTAATGATAGCACCTCAAACCGCATTGTTCCTCAATTGGCTGAAAATCCTTATTATTTTATCATAAATCATAGTGTATACAAACAAAAAAATGATGGCCGACACGCTTAACCTGCGAGAAATTGGGAACGTCTATGATATCTTTAATATGGAAAGGTCGGCTCTTACGTTTTATCATGTTATTAGCTTTGGTCACAGAACCCTGGACAAAACATCGTTCACAAGGTACAGAAAGGCGTAAATGAAATACTGCGATTTGCATACACATACCACAGCATCCGACGGTTCTGATTCACCTGCCGAAGTAATACAGCTTGCAGTAAACTCAGGTCTTGCCGCAATTGCGGTCACCGATCATGATACTGTGGCAGGTTTTCCTGAGGCCCTTGAGGCGTCTGAGAAACTTGAAATAGAGATACTCCCCGGTGTGGAGCTGAGTGTTCGGATATCACATGGCACCTTGCATGTCCTGGCCTATCTATTTGATCCGGGTTCACCTGAATTGAACGAGGTATTGAAACAGGTCCAATCCGCAAGGGCTACCCGAAACCCTTTGATTCTGGAACGTCTTAAAGACCTGGGCCGTCCGATATCCTATAGTGAGCTGGAGGAAATGGGCAAAGGGGGGCAGATCGGCCGTCCGCACATTGCAAGGGCCATGGTAAATCGAGGTTATGTAAAATCCACGAATGAAGCCTTTGCCCGTTATCTGAAAAAGGGCGCTCCTGCTTATGTTCCAAAGTCCATCCTCAGTCCGGAAAAGGCAATAACTACCATACATAAGGCCGGAGGTCTGGCGGTCCTGGCCCATCCCATGTCACTTGAATTTGGAACTCCCGCACATCTGGATGAGCTTGTAGCAAAGTGGACAGAGCAAGGTCTCGACGGCATTGAATGTTACTATAGCATGCATAGCAAGGAGCTGATTAATTTGACTCTGTCGCTCTGCAAGAAGTATGACCTGGTCCCCACCGGCGGTAGCGACTATCATGGCAAGGCTAAACCAAAAATAATGGTGGGCAGAGGCATGGGAGGACTGAGGGTGCCTTATAGCTGTGTTGAGGGCCTTAGGGAGAGGAAGGAGAAGAAATGTTGAGCTTTGAATGTTGAATGTTGAATTAATGAAAAATTCATTATTATATTTTACGACTTGAGAGTCCGAAGAAATCAAAAAGTAGGTTGGGTTGAGACATTCAGCATTTAAAATTTCAATTTTTCTCCCCCTTTTTATTTTCTCTTTCAGCCTTCTACTTTCTACCTTCCACCTTTCCCACGCGTCCGAGCCGGATTACGGCGATGCCATTGTCTTGGGATCCATCGGGGACGCCACTACCCTGGTTCCCATGCTGGCCTCTGACGCCACGTCGCATCAGATCGCAGGCCTTATTTATAACGGCCTGGTTAAATACGACAAGGACCTTAACCTGGTGGGGGACCTGGCAGAGTCATGGATAATCTCTCCTGACGGACTCACCATTACCTTTAAGCTCAGGAAGGGGGTTAAGTGGGAAGACGGTGAGCCGTTTACCTCGGAGGACGTGCTCTTTGGCTTTGAAACCATCACGGCCCCAGGCACCCCGACTGCCTATGCAGGTGATTTTCTGGAGGTCGAGAATGCCGAAGCCCTTGGCCCTTATACCTTTAAGGTGACGTACAGAGAACCATTTGCCCCGGCCCTGAGCTCCTGGGGAAATTTGGTTGTGCTGCCAAAGCACCTGCTGGATGGAAAGGACATCACGAAGAGTCCCCTTGGACGAAACCCTGTCGGCCTGGGTCCATACAGTCTTTCAGAGTGGAAGACTCAGGAGCGCATAGAGCTTAAGGCAAATCCCACTTGTTTTGAAGGACGGCCTTATCTTGACCGCTATATAATGAGGATAATACCTGACCCGGCGACCATGTTCCTTGAGCTGAAATCAGGTGGCCTTGACTGGATGGGGTTATCTCCGATCCAATATGAAAGGCAGGCAAACTCCCTGTTTTTCGAGATAAATTTTAACAAATATCGCTATCTTTCCTTTTCATATACGTATCTGGGTTACAATTTAAAATTTCCTCTCTTTGCAGACAAAAGAGTAAGGCAGGCCATTGCCTTTGCCATAGATAAGGATGAAATAATCCGTGGAGTGCTTTTGGGATACGGAGTGAAGGCAACCGGCCCGTATAAACCCGATACATGGTTTTACAACCCGGATGTCAAACGTTATCCATATGATCCGAAAAGGGCAACAGCCTTGCTCACCGAGGCAGGCTGGGTGGACAGGGATGGAGACGGCTGGCTGGATAAGGAAGGGAGGCCATTCTCATTCACGGCCATAACCAATCAGGGTAATCCTTTGAGGGATCGAACAGCCCAGATTATTCAGTACAGACTCAAGCAGATCGGGATAGAAATGAAGATCAGGACCCTTGAGTGGACAGCCTTTATCAACGACTTTATAGACAAGAGGCGGTTCGAGGCAGTAATACTGGGCTGGACATTGGGACAGGACCCGGACATCTATGACATCTGGCATTCCTCCAAGACAGGCGGAAAGGAGCTGAACTTTATCAGTTACCAGAACCCTGAGATGGACCGCCTCCTTGTGGAGGGGCGGAGGACCTTTGACCGCAATGAACGTAAGAAAATATACTGGCGTATCCAGGAGATACTAGCTGAGGATCAGCCCTATACTTTTCTTTACGTTCCAATGGCTCTTCCAGTGATCCACAAGCGTTTCAAGGGTATTGAGCCTGCTCCTGCCGGTATAACTTACAATTTCATACGGTGGTGGGTGCCAAGGTACGAGCAGAAATACATAATGCCCTGATTCCGCTCAAAATCAATCACGAAAACACGAAGGTACGAAAACACGAAACAAGACATAAAAAAAGATGAACGTCCAACATCGAACATCGAACGTCCAACATCGAATGAAAAAACGGATATCCAATACCGAACATTCAACTGCTATTTCCGTATGTTAGCCATTTAGGTTAAAGGCTGAAGGCTGAAGTATACTGATATCCCGCCTCCTGCAATAAATACCATCCTTTCTTCCAATCTTCCAGGTCATAAGTCTTTTCCCCCCCATTCAACATTCGATGTTGGATGTTCGATGTTCATCTTTTAGCAGCTCATTAGTCCATCCAGAGGCTTCCCTTTCGTGTTTTCGTGATAATTCTTTCCTTTGACCTGATTCCAGCGCCTTGCCCTTCGGCGCTTCAGCCAAAAAAGCTCCGCATTATCTTCTTGAATTCTTCTCCACGCCGTGTAGCGGAAGGTCTTGTCGGTCCGGATACGAGAACGTCCTGTCTCAAAAAAGGTAAAAAATCAGAAATTCGTGGAATTATTACTCTTACAACCGGGAAATTTAATACCGGATGGGTGTGGTTTAATATTATATAATCAGTATTGAATGCCTCACATATCCTTTTGATCTCCTCGATTTCACTGAGGACATCGTTGACCTTGATATTCTTATAAGTCCTGGTTTCTCCTTGATCGAGAAAAGAGATATCTTTCAGAGAAATACTGCATTTCATTAACATGTAATAGTCATTAACCTGGGATCTATGGACAACCGGTCTGTCCAGCTCAGGACGGGGAGTTAAAAGAGTTTCCCTGCCCTGCATGCTTTCTGTAAAGCACCTTGTCAGGGCTTCCTCTAAATTGAAGGATACGCCCGGTATCAAGATCCTATGTTCCAGGCGATCAGTACGCAGGTTGTTGTTTATAAATAGGGCACCTATGCAGGGTATCAGGCCGTCAAGGGAAAGATCCTTGATCATTACGTCAACATTCTTTCCCTGATAGAATTTAATCATATCCCTTATGGTTTCATTTTTCACAGAATCTAAATCAATTGAGGGTATAATTTTTTCAGATCTGATTGTCTGTATTTGGGAAAAACGTTCAAATATTTCACATGTGGCCTGAATCATCGCCTCTTCAATGGTATTTCCTGCCGCCATTCCGTTTGATCCGTGAATATAAGAAACAAAATTGACCGGTACTTTTACTGTCTCGTTGCGGACTATTGAAAAACCGTCAACCCAATGTCCGGCCATCCTGCAGTTTTTTAAATCTTCAATATCCTTATGTGTCAGATGTTTTTCATTTGCCAGCAGATCTTCTATTCTTAGAGGATTTTCCAAATCATCCTGGTGGGAATAAACATATCCTTCCATCCATTCATAATTCAGAAACCCGTTAGTCTCTTCATTGTAAAGGCCTGGAACGTTAAACCTCACCTGCTCTTCAAAGACCGGATAGAACAGCCCGGCACTGAGGCGTTCAGCCAGTTCTGCATATGCACTGGCCTCGGCAAGCTCCGGGGTTATGCCTTTTCCATTACAGACTATCCTTATTGAATCAATCCATACTCGACCCCAATAAATGTTGTCCGATACTTGAAAAGGATAGTATTCAACTTCGAGATCCAGTTTCTGTAACCCGTCTTTTATTCTTTTGATCGTATTGGACGGGATATCACACTTGCCATATTCATTTCTGATACAATTCTGAAATTCCATTCGACCTGTTCTTTCGAGTAGAGAATGATAGCAACTATTTTCGGCATCCTTCATTCACCAGTTTACACTTTTTCGAAAAAGCGTGTATTATCGAATTGAATGCCGATGTCAAAACTGATTCCGCTGAAAAAGCCCAATCTGCGGCGTTGCTTCAATTTTCCAGTCACTGCGACGTACGATAAGTACGTCTCATGCCTGGAAAATTTTGCGCCTTGCATCTCGGGCTTTTTGAGCGGAATCATGTTTCAGACTTTTTGCAGGTAATCAAAACTGGAAATTTGAAATTAGGTAATGCATCTACATCTTTGTATTTTTCCAATTTCCAATTTCCAATTTTACTGCCAAAATACAAGATCAACAAAGTATAAACTACTTTTGACTTGTCGTGAAGGATGCCTGCTATTCGTGTAAAAAATGTTAGATCATTTATCAAAATCAGATGGGTTACGTTCCGGTCGCGAGGCCTTGCAAACCTTGTGGGAGCAAGGGCTCAGGGGACGTGAACTTCTTATAGAGCACACCAGGATTGTGGATGCCTTTTTATCAGAGGCCTTTTCTGCCTGTCCTGAGGCCAAGGAGAAAATGGCCCTGATAGCTCTGGGCGGATACGGAAGAGCAGAACTTTTTCCATTTTCAGATATTGATGTGATGTTGCTTTATGAACCAGAGGTGGAAGACCGGGTGTCCGCTGTTGCTGAATCCGTCTTTTATCCCCTGTGGGATGCCGGGTTAGAGGTGGGCCACGGGGTGAGGACTATTGATGCCTGCCTGACCGACGCCAAAAAAGACTTTTACTTTCAGGTAGCATTATTAGATGCCAGGTTTATCCATGGAGACGATTCACTCTTCCCCCGGCTGAAGCACGAGTTCATTCAGAGATTTCTAAATGGCAGGAAAAAGACCTTTGTAGAGGATATGATTGCCCACAGAAAGGAAAGGCATAGACGATTCGGAGCCAATACCTATCTCCTTGAGCCCAACATCAAGGAAAGCAGGGGGGGGTTGCGGGACATCCATTCAATTTTATGGACTTCCAAGGTCCTCTTTGGACTGGAAGATATTAAATCCATTGAAGAGGCAGGGCTCATCACAAATGAGGAAAGGATCGCACTGGAAGATGCCTGGGATTATTTGCTCCGGATAAGAAACAGGCTCCACTATATTAAGTCCCGTAAAAACGACAGGCTGTTTTTCGAGTATCAGGAGGAAGTTTCCAGTTTCTTTGGTTATAAGGACAGTAACAATATGCTTGGTGTGGAACACTTCATGAAGGAGGTTTATGGATATCTGCAGACCGTAGCTGTCACATCAGACCTGTTTTTTGAATGTGCTGACGAGGTCTCGAACCTTTCCGCCTGCAGCAAAAAAAATGAAATTCTTGAGCCCGGCATAGAGGTCATTGATTGCCGCATAAATCTCACTGAGCCATCACTACTTGAAAAACGTCCCTATCTCTTAATGCGGCTCTTTGCCCATGCAGCCAGGACCGGCCTGCCCATACATTACAAGACAAGACGGCTTGTAAGCGCCAACCTGGACCTTGTAGACGAAGAGTTGAGATCCTCAAAATACATGGCCGAGGCATTTTTGCAGGCGCTTCAGGGTGGCGAAAGGCCTTTGGAGGTCCTGGATGCCATGCTGGATACAGGCATTCTTGCCGCCTACATCCCGGAGTTTTCTGAGATCAAATCTCTGGCCCAACACGATGTCTATCATGTTCACACAGTGGATAGACACTTACTCCAAACTGTTGCCGAACTCCATGGCCTGGAGAAGGAAGAGTCCCGGATTTTTATGGCCATTGAATCACCTCACATACTTTATCTCGCTGCCCTGTTACATGACATAGGAAAGGGCCGTGGTGGGCATCACGCTGAACGCGGGGCTGAAATAGTCCAGGATATCGGTAAAAGAATAGGGCTTTCCTCAGAGGAATGCGCCTGTCTCTCCTTCCTTGTGCAGGACCATCTCTATCTGGTGCATATTGCCACGAGACGGGACCTGGAAGATGAAACCCTCATATTGAAATGCGCCGGGGAAATACAGGACATAGAACGGTTAAACATGCTCTATCTACTCTCCATAGCGGATTCAAGAGCAACCGGTCCAAACGTCTGGAATGATTGGAAAGCAGCACTGGTGCATGATCTATACTTGAAAATCACTCTTTTCCTGGAAGGATCAGAGGTCTATGATTACCACAGGATCCAGGCCTTAGATTGGATGAAGCAACAGATAGCCTCCAGGCTCGGGGAAAAAGCAACAGATAGCCTTGCTATAATGCCTGATGACTACATACTGGGCTTTACTCCCGATGCCATTGAAAGGCATATCCAGCTCAAGACTCGATTGTCAGATCAACCCTCCCTGGTATTGGCTGAGGACAGGAGAACTTACTGGTCACTGCTAGTGATGGCCGAGGACCGAACCGGGCTCCTTGCCAGGATATTTGGAGTTATGGCCCTTCACAATCTCAACGTGCTTGCTGCTCAGATTTTTACCTTAGGGGATGGGACAGCTATAGATGTGCTGGATGTGAAATCCTCGGTCAACAAGGGCTATGATGAACAGGACTGGGAAGCCCTTAAAAGAAATCTGAACCTGGCCTTGGACGATCGGCTGGGACTAGCCCATCGACTGGCGGGAAAATACAGGCCGGTAAGATCAGGCGACTGGCAGAAATACCTCAAACGCCAGGCCCGGGTTGTCCTGGACAATGAGGCATCAGACTTCTACACAATCGTGGAGGTCTATGCAGAGGACAGGATCGGACTCCTCTACGATGTTACCCGTACCTTGGCGGATTTCGGCATAAATATTTCCAGGGCCAAGATAGGTACCAAGGTCGACCAGGTAGTGGATG
>JAGGRV010000449.1 GCA_021159445.1 Deltaproteobacteria bacterium
ACATTCTATTAAGGAGGAAGAATTAAATGGCAGATCTTAAAAAACATGATACTCCGATGATGGACGACTTAAAGTCCGGTCCATGGCCGAGTTTCGTTGACGACCTGGAGACGAGGGGTAATGGCGGCGTCCAGTGCTGCTATGATCTCCTCGGGCAGATGGAGCTCTCTTATGTGCACAAGGAGACACACTGGAAACACGGTGGTATTGTAGGTGTCTTTGGATATGGTGGTGGGGTTATCGGCCGTTACTCGGACGCCCCTGAACAGTTCCCTACCATCGCCCATTTTCATACACTCCGTATCAACCAGCCGGCAAGCAAATTTTATAATTCCAAGTTCCTGCGCAAAATGTGTGATATGTGGGATCACCGAGGAAGCGGCGTAACCAACTTCCACGGCTCAACAGGTGACATGATCCTTATTGGGACATCAACCGATGAATTGGAGCCCACTTTTTACGACCTGAGCCACCAGTTCGACATGGACCTGGGTGGATCAGGATCCAACCTCAGGACACCTGCATGCTGCATGGGCAAGGCCCGTTGCGAATATTCGTGCCTTGATACACAGGCCATCTGCTATGACCTGACAATGACCTTTCAGGACGAACTCCATCGTCCGGCATTTCCATACAAGTTCAAGTTCAAGATCTCCGGCTGTCCCAATGACTGCGTGGCGGCAATTGCCCGGTCATGTTGCTCCATTATCGGAACATGGCGAGACAATATCCGTATAGACCAGAAGGCGGTTCAGGCCTATATCGGCGGTGAATTAAAACCCAATGCCGGTGCCTTCTCAGACCGTGACTGGGGCGCATTCGACATCAAGAAAGAGGTCATTGATCTCTGTCCCACAGGATGTATGGTTATGGACGGCAATGAGCTCAAGATTGACGACCGCGAGTGTGTCCGCTGCATGCACTGCATTAATGTCATGCCTAATGCCCTGCGTCCCGGTGTGGATTGTGGCGCCACGATACTGAACGGGGCAAAGGCGCCGATCCTTGAAGGTGCCCAGATGTCCACGTTAATCATCCCATTTATTAAGATGGAAGAGCCCTATGAAGAATTCAAGGACTTTGTGGATCTGATGTGGGACTGGTGGATGGAAGAAGGCAAAAACCGGGAGAGATTTGGCGAGCTTATCCAGCGTCAGGGCCTCGCACATTATATCATTGATATACTAGGTCGCGAACCTATTCCACAGCACGTAAGGGAACCCCGGTCCAACCCGTATCCTTTCTGGAAAGAGGAAGAGGTACCAGGTGGGTGGAAGCGCAGTTTGGAAGATTTCCGTGCAAGGCACCTTGCGTAATCAAGTTTAACAGGAGGTAAAGATAATGATAGATACTTCAAGGTATAAAGATGATCCCGGCTACAATATACAAGCAAAACTGGACATACCCTATGATCCGACGCTTGCCGACAGGGAATACAATCCCGAAAAACCAATGGCAGGCCGCCTTACAGACCAGGGTCCGCCTCACTATGAGCAGTTCTTCCCCGAGGTGATCAAAAAGAACTACGGCAAGTGGCTTACTCATGAATTCCTCCAGTCTGGTGTGATCAAATATACCAGTGAGACCGGAGATTTGATGTGGGTAGTACGCTGCGGCACTCCACGGTTGATCACCACAAACCTTCTCCGTGAAATCGGGGATATCTCAGACAAGTTCTGCGAAGGCATATGCCGCTGGACAACCCGGAACAGCGTTGAATTTCACGTCACGGACGAGGGTACCTTAAAGGACCTAATTGAATTCCTTAACAATTTCAAGCATCCCGGCGGATCATACAAGCTCCCTATTGGAGGCACTGGTGCAGGAATAACTAATATCGTCCACACCCAGGGCTGGATACACTGTCATACCCCGGCTACAGATGCATCCGGTATGGTAAAGTCCGTGATGGATGACATGTTTGAGTACTGGAACAGCCATAAGCTGCCGGCCAAGCTGCGCATTTCCATGGCCTGCTGCCTCAATATGTGCGGCGCAGTCCACTGCTCAGATATAGCTCTATTAGGCATCCACAGAAAGCCTCCCTTTGTCGAGGACGACCGCATCACCGGTGTCTGCGAGATCCCCCTTGCCATAGCTGCCTGTCCTACCGCAGCCATCAAGCCTGCCAAGGTAACGCTCCCGGACGGCAAGGAAGTCAAGACGGTACGAGTGAATGAGCCAAGGTGCATGTTCTGCGGTAACTGCTACACCATGTGCCCGGCCATGCCGCTGGCTGATGAAGAGGGCGATGGCGTCGCCATCCTGGCTGGTGGAAAGATCTCCAATCGCATTACTCAACCCACGTTCTCAAAATTGATTGTTCCGTATATTCCTAATGAGTTGCCGCGTTTTGAGAGTGTGTGCAAGATTGTCAGAAACATTGTTGAGGCCTACGAGAAAGGCGCTAACAAATATGAGCGCTTAGGTGACTGGGCAGCAAGGGTCGGTTGGGAGCGCTTCTTTGAGCAGTGTCAATTACCCTTCACGGAGAAATCTATTGACGATTATCGTCTTGCGTATGATACATATCATACAACCACGCAGTTTAAATGGAGTTCCCATACTGATAAACTGATGAAGGAAGCTGGTTATTAATGAGGAAACTATTATGGCAGCAGACATAGAAGAACTAAAAAAGAAACTCTTGGATTTTATGACCAAAAAATCAAAATTCAAGTCAAAGATGTACTTTAAGGACTTGTGCAAGGCAGATGAGAATGCCAAGATGCGCGAGATAAAAAAAGCGGCTACTGCTTTGGTCGCGGAAGAAAAGATCGAGTACTGGTCTTCAGGAAGCACTACTCTTTACGGCCTAAAAGGCGGCGGTAAAAGCGAGTCAGACCAGTTCGGCGGTGAAGAAGAAAAATAGATAAGAAATAAAACCGCAAACAGGCTTTATTTAATAAGGCCGAACAAAAGGCCTCCTATAGAATATATAGGAGGCCTTTTTATTGCAAAAGCTCAGACCCTGCCATTCTATTTGCCGCAGAGAACACAGAGGGCTCGGAGAGAATATGAATTACACTCTGCGGTGAATTATTCACGTCTTATGATCCATCAGGGTCTGAATGTTTGCAACAAGGGCCTTGACCGGACGTCCGAAGAAAAACTCAAGTTCGTCTTCTTTAAACCCAAGCGTCTCAACGACCTTCTGGCGGAATGCCTCATCGGTTGAGACCATCTGTTCTATTTCAGGATTGGTCTGTTGCGCCCCTTTTGTTGAAGCTGCCTCACTTAGAAGGCCGTAAAGTCGTTCGGGAGGAAAGCTCCTCTCATAGGCGGAGATCATCTCTGCGGCCACAGATCCCTTTGGGCAAAGATCGAGACGGGATAGAAGGTCTTTCATGAAAAGCCCTTCAACTTCCGCTGTGTCCCAGCATTTAAGGACCCTGCATTCCAAAGGACGGTCCTCATAGATAGAACAGGCCTTCTGTTCCACATCGTAGAATATGCAAGCACTTGATCCGTCCTTGCCCTTTATCTTGATCATCTCATTCGAGAGTTCTACAAGCCTCTGATCGAGGGGATGATATGCCAACTCCCCGGCCCTCAGGGTGAAAAGGTGTGTTGGTCTTAGAGTGCCCTTTTGGAGAAAGATCCTGTCCTCGGAGTGGAGGGTAGGGCCGCCCTTTTCGCAGCATTCACCGCATCGTATGCAGGACTCGATTTTTTTTTCTGATTCCATAGTAAATGTACTTCCTGTATTGTATTATTGTTACCTAAGTTGAGCGATTAGCTGTTAGCCATTAGCATTTAGCTTTGGAAAATGGTTGTAATAGTAAAACATCCTGTAATCATTAAACTAATAGCTAAAGGCTAATTGCTCAATGATCTGTTTTTGTGATTTAAATTTTTGTAACCATAGACAATTATTAGTCAATGTTTAAAGACCTTGAAAATCTATACGAATCTGCTGGCAGGGCAGTAGAGGATGTACAGAAACGCTACAGCCAGGAAGTGCGCTGCAAAAAGGGGTGTACTGATTGCTGCTATGCAGTATTTGACGTTTCGTTAATAGAAGCACTGTACATTCGCCAGCACTTTGATTCCCTGGGCAGAAAACAGAGACGCGCTGCCCTAAACATTGCAAAAAAGGCCATCAAGTCCTGGGACCAGTTAGCCACCGCCAAGACCGACCTCTCACTTGCCCGTATCAGGTGTCCTCTGTTGGCTGACAGCGGAGAATGCATCTGCTATAAGACCCGGCCTATTAACTGCCGCACCTATGGGATCCCCACAGTGATCGGTAATAAAAGCCATGTATGCGGACTCTCCGGCTTTGAGAAAGGGAAAACCTATCCTGCCCTTAATCTGGAACCTCTGCAAATGAGGCTCCACGAACTCTCTGTAGCGTTGGAAGGTAATGAGCGTGGCAAAAAACGGTGGCCGGTGGCTGCCATACTCCTTTCTTAATTCAAAATTCAAAATTTAGAATTCAAAATTGTGACTGAACGGCCTTTTCGTTCAGTCACTACTTAGGAGCCCCGGCCAACATGGCCTCCTCAATGGCACTTATGCCCTTTTCAAGTATCTCCGCCCTCTCCCTGTACGCCGTTTCCTGATAAATTCCATGTGCAGTTTTATAGGCATCCAGGGCCTTATCCAGTTCATTCCTCTTTTGGTAAATATCACCTATTCCAGTAAGATATAGCCCGACCTTGCCGATATCATCGAGCTTTTCCACCAGCTCTAGTGCTCTAAAATAGTATGGAAGGGCCTTATCCTGGTCCCCTAACTGTCTGTAGAGATCAATGATTTTCTCTACCAGCAAAACAGTACTTACTGGGTCGTTTTTCTTCTCACATATTGCCAGTCCCCTCTGATAAACAGGTATGGCCCCCTTGAAATTTCCCCGCATTGTGCGGAGATCTCCTATCTGCTCACAGATATTTGCAACCTCCACGTCTTTTCCGTCAGCGGCTTCAAAAATTTCAAGGGCCTCATCAAATTTCTCAAGGGCATCCAGGGATCTCCCCTGGACACTCATAATTTTTGCCTCCCGGTACATGACTTCAGCCCTGGAAATTTCTTTATCTTTCTTTTCTTTTACAGTCGAAGCTGCTTGCTCATCCATTTCTTCCCCTTCATGGTCTAGTGGCTGATCGGCCCTTCAATACGCTCAACCGCCTCGCTCGCCAGTTCACCCACGGTTTTGTATATGATGGACTGCCCATCAAAGAATCTGAGTTCCTCAGTATCGTCTATCATTCCCTGTATGGCCTTCAGCGCCTCCTTGGCTTTCACGCAGCCAAATGCCCACACGGCAAGGCCCCGTATCTTCGGCTCGGGATTCTTCAGCAGGGCAAACAGGGCAAAAAATTCGTTGGACCTCACCACTCGCGGATGTAATGCACCAATACGGCCAATTGCCCAAAGTACAGCCGGACAAGAAGGCGGATCATTTATGAATCCAAGTATGTGCCGTAAGAATGAGCCATATATCTTGGGCTGAGCACGTATTATTTCGCCTATTGTTTCTATGGATCCCCAATTCGTGGCTGCTGAGTCGCCGCTGGCCAGAAGGAGCCTCCTTACCAGGTCACCCACCAGGCCGGGCCTGTCTGTGGCCAAAGCCCCTGCAACTGCCCCCAGTGTTGTAATTGCCTTCCACATCAACATCTCATCCGTTGAATACAGAAGGCGTTGAATCTTTCTCAAAACCAAGGGGTCTTCAAGGGCCATTGCCCTGATTTTTTCAACCTCTCCATCCTGTACAAGGGCCATGACCTGTTGTTTAGAGTACCGGCGTGATCTCCTTTCAAAATAGGCCTTATCTTTTTCTTCAGCAGAAATCCGGGGCTCTGAGAGTAATTCCAGCTTCTCTCTGACGCCCTCATGTGTGACCTCACGAACATCTTTTGCCATTCTAATAAAGACAAGCGCGGCCTTCACTACTTTCTCGTCCTTTGTCAGGCCTGTAGGTTGAACAAGGTGGGACTCAATATCATAATTCTCTAAAAAGGCATCCTGATAGTCATCTCCCGGCGTAAGGCTCCAGGCCAAGTCCCAGTCATCATTACAGGCAAAGCCAAGTGCCTCAACCCAGGCTGCACCAAGATTGTGCCCTGTGGCATCGTGTACATATACTGCTCCACACTCGCATGCGCCGCAGTCAAAATCTCCAAATCTCCTTGGCTCCACCTTCTTTGGACGATCAATGGGGCTATAACAGAACGGACAGACAGGCTCATACGCACTCTTTCCCCTTGCCATGGATTGATCTCTAGCCTCCCTCTCTCTTTGACTCTGTCTTGGCGGAGACCATCTCCTCAAACTGAGGAGAAACCTCGTATCCTATCTTTCTGGCCTTCTCAAGGTGATCAAGGGACAGGTCATAATCCCCGTGGTAGTAGTAGGCAACAGCGAGGTTATTGTGGGCAACCCCAAATTTAGGGGCCAGACTGACGGCTTTTTCCCCGGCTGCAATGGCGCTGTCCAAGTCATCGAGCTCCACGTTGACAGTGACAAGATTCGCCAAGGCAGTAATCATTTCCGGTTTGATCTCAAGGGCCTTATTGAAATATTCCGCGGCATCTTCCCATCTCTGCATATGGATGTAGGCCGCGCCTATATTAGACATGGCCTCAGTAGACTCGGGGCGAATCTTGAGCGCCTCTTTGCTCTCGGTTATGCCATCTTCAAGTCTACCCATCTGGAAATAGAGTGTACTCAAATTGAGTTTTATCTCAAAAGACAATGGATCAAATTTCAGGCCATGCTTAAAGGCGCTTTCCGCATCGTCCAGTCTTTCGGCATTCTGGTAGACCATGCCAAGCCTGAGGGCCGCAATGACGGACTTCGGATTCTCCTCCATCTCTTTTTCAAGGTCTTTAATTAATTGGTTCCGCCGGGTGGAACCGTCTCGCTCCGGACGGGTCATAAACGCCTCCTTATATTTGAACATACTATAGTTTTATCTGATATAAATTTATACTTATAACATACTATTGCCATCAAAGCATCCTCAAGAATTTAAAAGATGAACGTCGAACATCGAACATCCAACATCGAATGTTGAATGGGGGAAACGGCTGAAAAGTAACAGAAATAGCCGTTGAATGTTCGGTAGTTTGGTCTTTGTTTTTTTTATTCAACATTGGGCGTTCGATGTTCGATGTTCGATGTTCATTTGTTCATTTAATCGTCTCTTAAATGAAAGTCCTGGATAGCCTCGTATAGCTGTTGAACGTGACTTCCCAGGTTTGCCTGTATTACTAAAAAATCCCCTGGATCTTCTTTCGCGTACATGTCCAACAGCGGATAAAAAAGCCCGGCAAGCTCTTCCCGGTCAAAGTCTTTAAACAGAGAAAGCAAGTCCCTGACCTGACCAAGGCCGTATCTGCCATGGGCCTCCATGATCCGCAGGCCCTCGAAAAACCCTCGTATTAAAGCATCCACTGAGAAACCACCGGCCCAGGCCCTGACACCCACGCCATCCAATCTATCCAGCCGCATTCTGATTGACAGGTTCAAGAAAAAATATGTTAATGCCACCACTGGATCGATGGTATCCTTTGATGAAAATAACATGATTGGCTCATATTTTCTGGCTGTCGTGAGTTTAACATCAATGATTCCGTCCTTGCTCCTGACAATGAAGTCCCCGGCCGCATGGTGCCAGGGATAGATCTGGTTAAAGTCGGTGGTATCATAATAAAGGGTGAGGATTTTTGAGGCCTGTCTGAAAATTTCAAATCCTTGCTCTTTTGATGCAAACCAGTGCCCGTTTCTCAGGTCCCAGACACGAACCCCTTTTTTTTCGCCTTTTTTATCCATTGAAAGATGCCATTCGTGATAGTTTTCAAACCATTCTGTCAAAAACATGGACATGGATTCATTCCCACAATCGGACCGAATCTTGATATCTCCCTCAAAGTACGGCACCGGCAGATAAGGAAGGGGCAATTTCGAATTCAGGAATTTAAGCAGATCACATTCATGCTTCAGCCATGCCTTACCATTCGCAGAAACAGCGGTACTAACGCACATCTTCAGTGATTGTCTCCCGGAGAAAACCTCTACACTAGCCAAATGGTAAAGCGCTCCATGCTTTTCAGTGCGAATAAGGATTTCATTGATACGATCAGGGCTAATATCCGTCTTTAACTGTTCAAGAAGGATTGTGACCAAGGATCTCCCATGATCCCTGAGAATAAAGTCTTTAATTGCCTCGAAATAGTCACCCAGGGTCAGGAAAGGATGCCTTTCTCCAGCACTCCTCAAAAAAGGCCGCTGAAGATCTTCAGCACCAACAGGGATATCCCCTTTTGGAGCAGAGAAAAAATATTTAATGACCATTATTTGTCCACAGCCTCTAATGCCGATGTCGAAACTGGAAATTTGAAATTTGAAATTAGGTAACGCATCTACA
>JAGGRV010000295.1 GCA_021159445.1 Deltaproteobacteria bacterium
TATCCCCATGGATGACGATGATTTTAAGGACTTCTAACCTAAATTGAGCAATTAGGAACGTACAATAAATAACTTGAACAAATTAATGTCTTTTTTGCCGTCTTCTTCGTTGCTCGTCGATCACATAACCCGTTATGCTCGCTCCTCGCGCCTTGAATACAACAAAAAATCCTATTAATTTTTGTTCAACTTATTTATCTCCCGTTCCTAACATAGCAAGTATCAAAATGGCTGAAAAAACAGAAATAGCCGTTGAATGTTCGGTATTGGATATTGGTTTTTCATTCGATGTTGGATGTTCGATGTTGGATGTTCGATGTTCATCTTTCAAATGATTCGATTAGGTAGACAATCTTTTGCAAAAAGTGTAAACCACGAAATGAAAGATGCCTAATTCATTTATAGATTTACAATTCCCTAATCATCAGTATAAACTATATTGAATAATGAAAATTTCTAAGCTATATAGTTGGATATCTCGGTCATCCTGCCTTATAAATTCATGATGAATCTCTTCAATGTATAAAAGACTGATAACTGCCCACTTTATCGTACTTTTTTTTGTTGTTTCTGCAGACTATGCCCACAGCGCGGGCTTTGCATTAATGCAGCAGGGAACCGGTCCCATGGGTCAAGGGAATGCCTTTGTGGCCCAGGCCGATGATCCCTCTGCAGTATTTTTTAACCCTGCGGGTATAAGTCAGCTAGAAGGCAGCCAGGCCTATCTTGGTTCAACGATCATAGCCCCTAGGTTGAAGTATAACGGCCCAGGTAACCAGAATGAAAAAACTGTTGCCAAAATATTTGTAACACCACAGGTATATTTGACCCAGCAGGTATCACCCCAAATCTATTTCGGATTTGGGGTTTTTTCTCCCTTTGGTCTTGGCACATACTGGGATGGAAATTGGGAAGGGCGTTATCTCGCGACTTGCTCAAGTCTGGAGACAGTGAACCTGAACCCGAATATGGTCTATAAAAAGGGAAATCTGGCAGTATCTGTGGGATTTAATGCCATGAAGGCCGATCTCATGCTAAAGAAGAAGATCTTGCTTGTTTTGCCAAATGGTGAAAAGATGCCTGACGGCGAGTCGAAACTCACTGACGATACATGGGGTTATGGTTACAATCTCGGCCTTCTGTATCACGTGAATAATTCCTGGCAGTTGGGACTGTCTTACCGGAGTAAGATAAAATTGAGCTTTGACGACGGAGATGCGGACTTCGATGTGCCTGCCCCCTTAAAAAGCGTCTTCCCCGACACGAAGGGCAAAGGCGACCTGGACCTTCCCCCTTCTCTTACCGCCGGAATCTCCTTTAAGCCGGACAACAAGTGGACCCTGGAATTTGATGTTGCCTGGACAGGCTGGTCTACCTATGATGAAATAAAGATCAAGTTCAAGGATCCGGTAAACGGGCAATATTCGTCTGTCCAGCCCAAGAAGTGGGAAGACGTATTCTCCTATAGGTTCGGCATAAGATACAGGATGTCTGACCGTTACACCTTCAGGGCCGGATACATTTTCGATAAAGCCCCTGTTCCAGACTCAACCCTTGATCCCCAACTGCCTGACGGGGACCGCCACATATATACGGCCGGTCTCGACTGGAAAATTTGGGATAAGACCGTCCTGGGAGTTGCTTACAACTTCATATACGGTGAGGAGCGCCATAAAGACAACGAGATAATGCCTTACCTGCCCGAACACCTCAGGGCCAACGGGGATTATAAACAAAGGATTCATTCAGTAGGCCTGAGCCTGCATTACAGGTTTTAGCAAGGGGTTGGACAAAACCTTTGAACCCTTGGACCCTGAACCTCTGAAACGCTTACGATAAATCCGCAGACAGAACAGGGCGTTCAGAAGGTATTAATGGGACTTCCTGGGTATCTTTCTTGTTGTCCTGAACAATGTGTTCAGACAGCGCTATTGAAGCATCTTTCCACTGATACCACTGTTGGGGATAGTTGAGTATATAGTCCTCAAGCTTGTTCCATGTCCTGGCAGCCAAAGATTCGTCTTTGCCACCGTCTGCAAGGGAGTCGATACATAACATAAAGCCCCTTTTTTCTCGCCTCATGAGTCCCATAAGTACCGGCACTTTTGCTCTACGGTATAAAAAGTCCAGTGTCCTATCCTGTGGTACAGTGTGGCCAAAGACTGAAATTCGCTTATCAGGGTGCGGGCGCCACTCTGAGAATTCGTCGCATTCGGTGATTAGTATTCTCCCGCTCTTTATGGCCCGGAGTGCCCTGAATGCCACTTTAGGTTCATTGGCATCTATCAATATGACATCAACCTCTCTCGCCCTTTTCATAAGTTCATCTTTTAGCCTTTTTGTCTTGAACCGGCATATCATTACGACTTTGTAACCGTTTATGGCCAATGACAGCGGAAGGAACTCTACTGCCCCAAAGTGACCGGTAACAAGGATGCACCCTTTTCCGGTTTTTGTGACCCTGTCTAGATAATCCCTGTTTTTGATGTGTAGGTGCAGGCGCAAAAAAGCAATCATCTTAGATAAGGGTCTGTGGGCCATTATTAATTTTTCAAAGTAATGATCAAAAATTCCCAGAAAGGTCTTGATCGAGTCCAGACAAGAAGTGTGTTTTTTGAGATTAAGCTTCAAGACATAGTTCAGGCAAAGTATTATCCTCTTTCTATCAGTCCGTTTTAAGGAAAAGTATATAAAACCCAGTAGATATAGGTAAATGCGTAGACATATGAATGGTAACAACCGAGCCAATTTTACATTGAAGGAAAGTTGAAAGAACTGACTTAAACCAAGACCGGTAACACTGGGTATTCTGTACATCATGTCCCCCTTTATACAAAGTTATTGACTCAAGAATTGTATTATGTAACTCTTTATATTATCGGATATTAGTGATATTGTAAAAATTCCAATAACCTAAAAAAATTAACGGTTGGAATAATTCCGGATGGATAAGCACAACAGTTGTATTAATTCCCTTGCCGTCATTCAATATGTCGAGGAAAGGGAACCTGGAAAATTGCCTGAGCTCTTTAAGGATCTCGGACCGGAAATGGCAGGGGTATCCGATCCGAAGGCATTCCTTTTTGATCCAAATAACTGGATTTCATCCAGCCTAATGATACAGCTTTATAAGAGGGCCGGGAGGATTTCGGGCGACGAGGATGCAGCCTACAAGATAGGATTTAACTCAGTGTTGAAACAGCATCTGGGCTACATTCAGAAAATTATAATCTACGCCTTTGGAAACCCTGCCAGAGTAATGAAGCAGATCCAGAGGGTA
The DNA here is from genome assembly GCA_021159445.1 of Deltaproteobacteria bacterium. Taxonomy (GTDB): domain Bacteria; phylum Desulfobacterota; class Dissulfuribacteria; order Dissulfuribacterales; family UBA3076; genus UBA3076. Next base: position 3,281 of record JAGGRV010000295.1, read on the forward strand.
AATGACCATTTCAATAAGACAAAAAAGGTGCAGTTGCTCAGTTCCTCCCGTAACGGCTCGGTAGTGCGCCTCATCTGGGCAAAAGATATCCCCCTTAGCCGTGATTGTTGCCTGGTGAACAAGGGTGTTTATCAGGCGATTCCCACTATATGGGGGCTCCCTCCTGCCCGACTGGAAGAGACCAAGTGTTTCTTCAACGGGGATGATTACTGCGAATACCATCTTCAGTGGGAGACCCGGAACAGATTCAAAGATTTTTATCACAGGATATTCACGCCATGGAAGGTATCCCAGGACAGCATAAAGGAGCTTGAGAGGGATAAGGAAATCCTTAGGGAAAAATATAATCAGATCTATCAACTCAACCAAGACCTGCAGCGAAAGGTGGATCAGCTCACCACCCTTCAGGAATCCAGCGCTGCCATCCTTTCCACACTCAAGCTGGAAGAACTCCTGGAACTGATACTCAAACGGCTCCTGGAGGTTGCCCACCTCGATAGGGCAGGGATATTCCTATTTGATGAAAACAAAAACAGCCTGATTCTGATTCACGCAGTGGGGGTGGAACCCGACACCTTTACAGATCTTAAGGGTTATCAAATACCTCTGGACAAGAAGGACAATATTATTGCCCGTACTGCCAGAGAAAAAAGGTCTGTCCTGGTAAAAGATGTGGAAAAGATATTCCTTAACCCTCAAAATCCCCTTTTACTGAAGTTAAAGCCAAAGGCCTTTGTTTTGGTACCCATGATTGTGCGGGGCCGGTTAGTCGGTATAATGCTGGGGGATAATCAAAGTGATCGGGATTTTGTCACGGAAATCGACAAGGATTTTCTTACCAGTTTTGCCAACCAAATTGCCATGGCCCTTGAGAATGCAAACCTCTACAGCAAGCTTGAAGACTCGGAGCGCAAATATCGCGAGATTGTAGAGAACGTTAACGAGGGCATATGGATCCTGGACGTAAATGGAACCATCAAATTTTCAAACTGCCATCTGAAAGAAATGCTTGGCTATGAAAATTTAGTAGATCACAGCGTATATAATCTCGTAAGCAAAGAGAGAAAAAAGGTACTTCTTCGAGTGCTCATGGAGAATATGGGAGGAAGAACAGCCAAGGAGGAGGTCGTATTGCAGTGGAAGTCAAATGACCCTGTGAATGTTCTGATCAGCAGTGTTCCCATCATGACAGATGGTCAGTATGGTGGCTGCCTGGCTATGTTAACTGACTTGACAGAGAAAAAATACCTTGAAAACCAATTATTGCAGTCCCAAAAACTCGAGTCCATCGGGACTATGGCCAGTGGTATAGCACATGACTTCAATAATATACTTACTGGTGTCCTGGGCTACATAAATCTTCTAAAGCTGAAAATTGGGCAGGATTCTGACATAGGACGCTATGCAGATATTATCGAGCAGTCCAGCCTGAGGGCTGCCGACCTGGTGAAAAAACTTCTGGCTTTCAGTCGTGGCAGCCAGCCTGGACAATCCAGAGCATCTGCGGTCAATGAGATTGTGCAGGAAACATCAGAACTCATGAAAAGCTTTTTACCCAAAAATATTGAGACAAGATTCTCTCTTCAGGAAGATCTCCCTTTGATTAAGTGTGACCCCACGCAGGTACAGCAGGCCATTCTAAATATATGCCTCAATGCTCTGGACGCTATGCCGGATGGAGGACGTCTTTCAGTGTCCACGGATGAAGTCGAATACAAAGAAGTTTTTGCCCGTTGTCCGGATTTTACAACCCATCTTGATCGTTATATTTGCATAAGCATCAGTGATACTGGGACTGGCATCGAGACGGAAGCAATGGACCGGATATTCGATCCTTTTTTTACAACCAAAGAAGTAGGTAAGGGATCCGGGCTTGGGCTTCCCATGGCTTACGGGATTGTAAAAAGCAGTAAAGGATGTATCCAAGTTGAAAGTAAGAAGGGACAAGGAACCACCTTTAAGATCTTTTTTCCAGTGATGAAGTCCGTTACAGAATCGGCAAAAGGACCTTCAAAAAGTCAGGCCTTGGGCGGATCAGAGACCATCTTGGTAGTTGACGATGAAGAAGTTGTCAGGGATCTGACGACGGAGGTCCTTTCCGTTCATGGTTACAATGTGTTACCGGCACAGGACGGTCTCGAGGCCATACATGTCTACAAGGCCTTTGAACACGATATTGACCTTGTGCTCTTGGACATATTTATGCCCCGGATGGGCGGCAAAGAGGCCTATGAGAAGCTCAAAGAAATCAATCCTGATATCAAGGTGTTATTCTGTAGCGGCCATGGCTCAAATCATGAAATAGATAAAGTACCAGGAAATGGCGATCTGTATTATGTCAGCAAACCTTTTAAAATAGACGAGTTAGTCAGGAAAGTGCGGCAGGTCCTGGACCATGAAGATGCAAATATTTGAAGTGCCTAAACCTGGATTGAGCGATTAGCTGTTAGCCATTAGCGTTTAGCTTTGAAAAATCAGAGGAATTTGTCAAAAATCCGTGTTATTACCTGTACTATGTCAGTTTTGGCTGAGAGCTTCAGCAGAGATTTCTGCTGAATTTCACTCTGAAAAATATCGTCGCTTGCCGGAATACAGCCTCCAAACAAAAGATCGGTTTTTTGTACAACCTCCTGTATTTGGTCCTCCAGTGCTGTCGGCAGGTCATTCGGCACCCTGTTTACTACGAGCACTTTATTTCTTACTTCTACTTTTAATGCCTTTGTAAGATCGGCTATACGTGCCGCTGTAACTATCCCCCGGATTGAAGGGTCAGACACAACAAATAAGGTATGTATTTTCCGGAGATTCAAACGGCTCAAGTGTTCCATTCCCGCCTCATTATCGACTATGAGGTAACGGTAACTTCTGGCCAGCCCCTCTATTACTTGTGCCAGGATTGTGTTGGCCATGCAGTAGCATCCAGGGCCTTCGGGCTGGCCCATGACCAGCAGGTCAAAACCTTTGGCCTCGATAATGGCCTGGTTTATGTACATCTCCATATAGTCTCTTTTGGTCATGCCGGGAGGCGTCTCTGTCTTCATCCTCTCCCTAAGATCTCCCAGGCTGGTCTCCACTGCAAGGCCAAGGAGCTCATTAAGATTTTCATTGGCATCGGCATCCACGGCCAATACAGGAGTCAGGCCTTTCTCCACAAGGTATCTGATCAGGAGAGCACTGATGGTAGTCTTGCCGGTGCCACCTTTACCGGCCATGGCAAGGATCTGGGCTGTTCCCGGACTATGGGTGTTAGAAATCAAATTCAACAGCTAAGTATGGGGCTATTGCCCCTAATAGTTTCGGATTCAGAAGGCTGTTAATGGTATCAAGTTCCTCGACAGAAAGGAGAAAACCAAGACTCCGGCGGAACTGCACAATTCTGCATGCAGTAACCTCACCAATGCCCGGAAGCAGGGTCAGTTCCTCAATAGACGCACTGTTTATGTCCATAGGACGAAAAAATAGCAACTCCCTTGCGCTATAAACATCCTGTACATTATTTGCAATAGCTGCTTTTTTAAGAAGAACATGGGCCTGTCCTTTCTTATGTAGGGCCAACTGATGTTCTGCTAATAAAAAACAGCCAACTATGAGGACCAAGACAAGGATTTGTTCTACAAATATATTATATTTTGAAAGGCTACATTTGCACATTTTTGTAATTCGAGAAAAATAACTCCGCAAGCCCAAATGTCTGTTGATAGGATTTTTTTATCACAGTAAGCTATCAATCATTATGAAGCAATATGCAAAGATTGAAAAAGCAGAGCTCTACGCATTAAAAATCCCATTTAAGATGGATTTCACCCATGCCATGGCATCCCGATCCTTTTCTGATTCCCTTATTCTCAAAATTGAGGGGCAAGGAAAAAGGGGATTCGGTGAGGCTATCGTACGAGACTATGTAACAGGCGAGATAGGAAAGGATACGGATCTACTGGAAAATGTAAAAAAAATTATAGCAAGAATTCTTGAACCCCTTATTGAAAAAAATATATCATGGGAAGAAGGAAAGGAGCATTTGGATTCCCTGGCGCTCGAATCACACGAGCTTCCTCTGCTATGTGCAGTGGAAACAGCGCTTCTTGACATGTTTTGTAATAGCTCAGGGGAAGACATCTATGGCTTGTTAAAAAAAGAGCCTCTAAAACAATCAATTCAGTATGGTGGAATCCTTCCTATACTCCCCCTATCAGCAGCAGAATATTTTCTAGATATATACGAAAAAGCGAATATACGTAATATACGGATCAAGCTCGGCACTGATTTAGATTACAATGAGGAAATACTTAAGCTTTCACGAGAAAAACTAGGGCGAGATTTTGATTTAAGGGTCGATGCCAATGCCTCGTGGTCATTAGAGATGGCCTTTAAAAGCCTTAAATTATGCCGGAAGTATGGAATATTTCGGATTGAAGAGCCTTTTGGCAGAGGTAGAGAGGAAATATTCTTCCTTCTCAAGGATCCGGAGAGCCGCGATTTTCAATTTGTAGCAGATGAATCAGCTCTTACTGTCAGTGATATAGAGACTATGGCAAAAAACAGAAATTACCACATGATCAATCTTCGTCTTTCAAAGAATGGAGGGCTCTTTAAGATTTTAAAAATGGCAGAAATCGCTGAGGGGGGGGGGCTTCGGTATCAAGTTGGATGTCACGTAGGGGAAACCGGAATTCTTTCTGCATCTGGCCGGGTAGCGGCATCTATACTTCCAAAGGCAGTATATGTTGATGGCTCTTATGATAGTTATCTTCTCTCGGAAAACATAACATCGGAAAATTTCTCTTTTGGTTTTGGCGGAGTGGCTGAAATAATAAGGGGACAGGGATTGGGCTTTACAGTGGATGAAACCAGGCTTGGGAAGTTGAGTGTTGGGAAAACCGGATGTCTTCCAAGAATGGGAAACTCATAATAGAGATTATCTTAATGCCTGCCAAAAAAAGCGTTTGATCGTTACTTTCTCTGGTGGAAAAGATTCTTCTGCCTGTCTTTTTCTTTTACATAAAGCAAAAGACCGGTATAGTTACGAC